>NZ_JBNHGJ010000007.1:0-133983 GCF_059091165.1 Arthrobacter sp. Hb9-2
GCCGCCGCCAGGACGATGATGGCCGTGATGATCCAACGTGCGATCCTGCCGGCGATCGCGGCGGCGAGACCGCCCGCGAGAGCCACCAGGGCCAGCGCTGTGACGGCAGTGGCGGCCTTGCTGCCCTGGACCTCCAGCGCCGTTTGCACGGCACCGGCCTGGCCCACCTGATTGGGGTCAAGCGTGACCGTCATCCATGTTTGGGTGGTGGTGCCGAATACTGCCAACGCCAGGACGGCGACGAGCAGGACCAACGTCGACTTTCGTGCCCAGGCAGGGGTGCCGGAGTTCTTTTTGGCGGTGGCCGCCTGGCCTGCTGCCGGATCCAGGCCGGACATCAGGAACCGGTCCCGCCCGGCAAGGTGTCCGCCGAGATGTTCTGCAGCGAGCCGGCCGTGTGCACCGCGCGGAGCGGAGCCGCAGCCTTGTTGACAGTCTCAAGGGCTTCGGTGGGGTTCACCGAGTCAGCCACGATGCCTCCGCCGGCCTGGACGTACGCCCGGCCCTCACGGAGCAGTGCGGAGCGGATGGCGATGGCCATGTCCATGTCGCCGGCGAAATCCAGGTAGCCCACCACTCCGCCGTAGATGCCGCGGCGGTGCGGTTCAAGCTCGTCGAGGAGCCGCAGGGCGCGGGGCTTCGGGGCTCCGGACAGGGTTCCGGCCGGAAACGTAGCCTTCAGGACGTCGTAGGCCTTGGCCTTCGGCGAGAGCTGGCCCACCACGGTGGAGACGAGGTGCATGATGTGGCTGAAGCGTTCCACCTCCATGAACTGGGTGACATCCACGGTTCCGGCCACGCACACCTTGGAAAGGTCGTTGCGGGAGAGATCCACGAGCATCAGGTGTTCTGCCCGTTCCTTTTGGTCCGCCAGGAGCTCCTCAGCGAGTGCCTTGTCCGCCTCGACGGTTTTGCCGCGCGGGCGGGATCCGGCGATGGGGTGCGTGATGACCTCTTCACCGGTGACGGTCACGAGGGCCTCGGGCGAAGACCCGACGATCGAGTACTCCCGGCCCTCGGCGTCCTCAAGGCTGAAGATGTACATGTAGGGGCTGGGGTTGGTGTTGCGCAGCACCCGGTACACATCCAGGGCGGAGGCCTTGCACTCCATCTCGAAGCGGCGCGAAATCACAACCTGGAACACCTCGCCGTCCACGATGGCTTCCTTGCCGCGGTCCAGCGCAGCCAGGTACTCGGCTTCATCCCAGCGCTCCTGGACGCTGGAGGCGAAGTCCAGCGCCGCCGGCGCCAGGATCGAGACGGGCTGCGCCACCGGGGTGCTGACCTTGGCCAGGAGAGCCTTGACCCGCGCCACGGCGTCATGCCAGGCCTCGTCCACACGTTCGGAGCTGTCATCGAAGTTGATGGCGTTGGCGATCAGCAGCACCGTGCCGTCAACGTTGTCGTGCACAGCCATGTCGGTGACGAGGTTCAGCGCCATCTCCGGCAGCTGCAGGTCATCCTCGGGCGGGCTCACCAGGCGTTCCCAGTGCCGCACGGTTTCCCAGCCCAGGAAACCCACCAGGCCGGAGGTAAAGGGCGGCAAGCCATCGAACCTGTCCGTGCGGAGGGCTTCGATGGTGTCGCGGACGGCATCCACCGGGCTGCCGTCCACCGGGACGCCCGCTGGCGGCTCGCCCAGCCAGTGCGCGTTCCCGTCCTTGGTGGTCAGTGTTGCCCGTGACCTGGCGCCGATGAACGAGTAGCGGGACCATGCCCCGCCCACTGCAGCGGACTCCATCAGGAACGTTCCGGGCTGGCCCTGCGCAAGCTTCCGGTACAAACCAATGGGCGTCTCGGCGTCGGCAAGTACCTTGAGCCGTACAGGGATGACGCGGCTGTGGCCGGCCAGTTCCCGGAACTCCTCAAGGCCCGGGCTGATGATTCCAAGGTCCTGCATGGCTATGTTGTTCCGCCTGTTCTCATAGGGCCGGCTGCGCGGCGCCTGGTGGTGTGCTTGCAGGGGTGGCCAGCCCTCCCCCGCGTTCCGCAGCAACCTGCGGTGAAGAGTGTCAGCTTGCGTGGCCTGTGCTGACGGCCAGGTCCCTGCCGTCGAAGCAGGTTCGGGTGCCGGTGTGGCATGCGGCGCCCACCTGGTCCACGCGCACCAGCAACGCATCGCCGTCGCAGTCCATGGCCACGGATTTTACCCACTGGACATGCCCTGAGGTGTCTCCCTTGCGCCAGTACTCCTGGCGGGAGCGGGAGTAGAAGGTGACCCGTCCGCTGGTCATGGTCCGGTGCAGCGCCTCGTCATCCATCCAGCCCAGCATCAGCACCTCGTTGGTGTCGAATTGCTGCACGACAGCGGCCACCAGGCCTGCGCTGTCACGCTTGAGGGCCGCGGCCAGCTCGGCCGGGAGCGGACTTGCCGGCGCGGACGACGTTCCGTCCGGTGCTTCCGGCGGCGCCGCGGGCACGACGGAATCAGTGGTTGGGGCGGGGGCGGGCTGCTCAGACATCAGGTCAAGTCTAGTGCCTTGGCCATGCCCCAATTCCTGTGTGAACAACGGCACGCGTGCCCCGCCGGCCACGCTGCCCAACTGCGCGGCTCTCGTGCTAGTTTCACAAGTGATGCATTTCGTCGACCCGTCCCGAGAAGTCCTGGCCGAAACCCTCCTTGCGGCGGGTCCCGACGCGCCCACGCTCTGCAAAGGCTGGCGCACCCGGGACCTTGCTGCGCACCTTTACCTGCGCGAACGCAAAGCCGCCGTGGGGCTGGGGCTGATCATCAAGCGCCTGGCGAAGGCATCAGACCAGGCCACGGCCAAGCTGGCCGCGAAGATCACCACCGCGGATGCCTACGCCCGGCTGGTGAACACTTTCCGTGCCGGGCCGCCGGCCCTCTCGCCCATGAACATCAAGGGACTGGACGAGAGCGCCAACCTGATTGAGTACTTTGTGCATACAGAAGACGTGCGCCGCGCCGTGGACCGGTGGGCACCGCGGGCGTTGGACGAAGCCTATTCGGACGCCCTGTGGGATGAGCTCGTCAAGCGCGCCGCCATCCTCTACCGGGGAGTCGATCTTGGCATCGTCCTGGTCCGGCCCTCGGGACCGCGGCACGTTGCCAAGCGCGCACCGGTTTCGGTGGCCATCGTTGGCGAGCCGGGCGAACTGCTGATGCACGCCCACGGCCGCACCCGCCATGCCCTGGTCACCTTCGAAGGCCAACCGGACGCCGTCGCCCTCCTGCAGTCCGCTGAAGTAGGGCTTTAAAGCCCAACGCGAGGTCACTTACGGCCCAATAATCCGAGGTTTTTGGGCAGGAAATGACCTCACGTTGCTTTTATCCGGAACTGTTACCTGACTTCGAAGCCGGCTTCCCTGATGGCCGTTTTGACCTGCGACATCATGTCATCCGGTCCCCAGTGGAAGATGGATGCGGCCAGAACTGCATCCGCGCCGGCCGCGACGGCGGGCGGAAAGTGCGCCGGCTCCCCCGCGCCGCCGGAAGCGATGATGGGCACCTTGACGGCAGCCCGGACCAGGCGGATGAGTTCCAGGTCGAAGCCGTCCTTGGTGCCGTCGGCGTCAATGGAGTTCAGCAGGATCTCCCCCACGCCGCGGTCCGCCGCTTCCTTTGCCCACGCGATGGCGTCAATCCCCGTGCCGGTGCGGCCGCCGTGGGTGGTTACTTCGAATCCCGACGGCGTGGGCTGGGACCCGGGGCGGGTGCGGCGGGCATCTACCGACAGGACCAGGACCTGGGAACCGAAGTGCCGGGTGATCTCGTCGATGACGTCGGGCCGCGCCACGGCTGCCGTGTTGATGGATGCCTTGTCCGCGCCGAAGCGGAGAAGCTTGTCCACTTCTGCCACGCCGCGGACCCCGCCGCCCACGCACAGCGGAATGAATACTTCCTCGGCGGTCCGGCGGACCACGTCAAAGGTGGTTTCGCGGTTGCCCGAGGATGCGGTGACGTCCAAAAAGGTCAGCTCGTCGGCGCCGGCGTTGTCGTACCGGTGGGCCAGCTCCACCGGGTCGCCGGCGTCGCGGAGGCCCTCGAAGTTGACGCCCTTAACGACGCGCCCGGCGTCCACGTCGAGGCACGGAATGACGCGTACGGCTACTGCCATGGGAACTCCTGAAATTCTGGGGTGCGTTGGTGCAGCGGTGCGTGCGGAATCAGATGCGGCAGGCGTGGATGCTGCTGACCAGGATGGCGCGGGCGCCAAGATCGTACAGCTCGTCCATGATTCGGTTGGTTTCCCTCTTGGGCACCATGGACCGCACGGCAACCCAGTCCGAGTCGCGCAGCGGAGAGACCGTAGGTGATTCCAGGCCGGGCGTCAGGGCAGCGGCCTGTTCAACAAGTTCCTTGCGGATGTCATAGTCCATCAGAACGTACTGGCGGGCCACCAGGACACCCTGCAGGCGGCGGATCAGGACCTCGATTTCCTTGGCTGTGCCGTTTGCGGCACCGCCTTCTTCGGTCCGCCGGATCAGGACGGCTTCGGACTTGAGGATCGGCTCGCCGAAAATCTCCATCCCGGCCGCTTTGAGGGTGTTGCCGGTTTCGACGACGTCCGCGATGGCGTCCGCAACCCCAAGCCGCACGGAGGATTCGACGGCACCGTCCAGGCGGACCACTTTGGCGTTGACGCCGCGTTCGGCGAGGTAGCCGCGGAGCAGGCCGTCATAGCTTGTGGCCAGCCGCCTGCCCTCCAGCTCCTCAACTTTGGCGAAATCCCCTACCGGCCCGGCGAAGCGGAAGGTGGAGGCAGCGAAGCCCAGCGGCAGCAGCTCTTCGGCTTCCACCTCGGCGTCCAGCAGCAGGTCACGGCCGGTGATGCCGACGTCGAGCGTTCCCTGCCCGACGTAAACGGCGATGTCGCGCGGACGGAGGAAGAAAAATTCGATGTCGTTGTCCGGGTCCACCATGACCAGTTCGCGCGTATCGCGGCGCTGGCGGTAGCCGGCTTCGGACAGCATGGCAGAGGCGGCTTCGGACAAAGAACCCTTGTTGGGGACGGCTACTCGCAGCATGGGAAATCTTTCTGGATTCAGGAGGTCTAGGTATTCAGGCAATGCGGGCCACGGCGGGCACCGGCGGCAAAGGCGCGCCGGACCGGTGGCTACAGATGCTTGTAGACGTCTTCCAGGGTCAGGCCTTTGGCGAGCATCAAAACCTGCAGGTGGTACAGCAGCTGGGAGATTTCCTCGGCCGCGGCTTCATCGGATTCATATTCGGCAGCCATCCATACTTCGGCTGCTTCCTCAACAACTTTCTTGCCGATGCCGTGGACACCGGAGTCCAATTCAGCGACGGTGCGGGAGCCTTCCGGGCGGGTGGCTGCCTTCTCGCTGAGTTCAGCGAACAGCGTCTCGAAATTCTTCACGCCCTCCAGCCTACTTGCTGCGGCACGAAGGGCGCCTGTCGGGCCGTTGCATGACGGGCGCGATGTGAGTGAACACACACGCGCCCGCCTGCGCCGGCGTGCTAGTTGCCGTACTGCTTGAGGACGACGGCGGTGGCAAGTGCCGCGGTAACGGCTTCGTGGCCTTTGTCTTCCTTTGAGCCGGGGAGGCCGGCACGGTCCAGGCCCTGCTGTTCGGTGTCGCACGTCAGGACGCCGAAGCCCACCGGAACTCCGGTGCGCACGCTCACGTCGGTGAGGCCCGACGTCGCCGCCTGGCAGACGTACTCGAAGTGCGGCGTACCGCCGCGGATGACGACGCCGAGGGCCACGACGGCGTCGAAGTGCGGTGCCAGCCGCGCGGCAGCGACAGGCAGCTCAAAGCTGCCCGGGACGCGCAGGACCGTGGGCTCGGCGATGCCAGCGTCCTTCGCTGCGCGCAGGGCTCCGTCCAGCAGCCCGTCCATGATCTGGGTGTGCCAGCTGGCGGCAACGATGGCCAGCCGGAGCTGTGACGTTTCGGCCAGGTTGAGGGTGGTGAGGTCGATATCGGGGGCGCCGTGTCCGCTCATAGGTAAGTGCTGTTCCGTTCAGTCTTGTTGGTGGGTCAGTCTTGCTCGTGGGCAAAGGAAGTATCAGGGGTTGTGACGGGCACTGCGAGGCCTACGTGGGTACCCAGAACCAGGCGGTGCTCCATGCGGTCCTTCTTGGTCTGCAGGTACCGGATGTTCTGGTCGCGGGACGGAACCTCGGTGGGGACCATTTCAACAACCTTGACGCCGGCCTTCGCCAGCCTGTTCTGCTTGTCCGGGTTGTTGCTCAGGAGCCGGACTTCGTGCAGCCCCATCTCGGCCAGCACCTGGGCGGCTGCTTTGTAGCACCGGGCGTCCACGGGCAGGCCCAGCTGTTCGTTGGCCTCCACGGTGTCGAACCCGGCCTCCTGCAGCGCGTAAGCCTTAATCTTGTTGGCGAGGCCGATGCCCCTGCCTTCCTGTCCGCGCAGGTACAGCAGGGTTCCGCCATGTTCACGGATCATTTCCAGCGCGTAGGCCAACTGCTCGCCGCAGTCGCAGCGGTAGGAACCGAAGACATCGCCGGTAAGGCACTCGGAGTGCAGCCGGACCAGCGGGGCCTGGCCGTCTTTGGGCGGATTGGGGGAACTGACGGCAAGGTGTTCGGCACCGGTCTCCAGGTCTATCCATGCCTGGGCGATAAAGTCGCCGAAAGCCGTGGGCAGCTGGACGATAGGTCCGCCGCTGACGGGATGGGGTACCGGGCCGTTGCCGGACTCTGCCTGGTGACGGCCGTTGGCAGGCGTGGTCCTGTGGTGGCCGTTGCCCGAATCGCGCAGGTGGTGGCCGTTTCCCGAAGCTTCGGAAGCCGTCATCGTATCTCCTCTTCTCCGCCCTGGCGTCCTGCCCGGGTGTTGCTGTCAGCCGACGTGCCCGCTGCCTCAAGGTACGCCACCAGGTCCTGGATTGAGATCAGGGGGCATCCGTGTTCCGCGGCGAAGGCACGGAGCCCATCCAGCCGCATCATCTCGCCATCGTCGTAAACAACTTCGGCGATGACAGCCGCAGCTTCCAGGCCGGCCAGGCGGCACAGGTCCACGGCGGCCTCAGTGTGGCCAGGACGTTCCCGCACACCACCGTCAACCGCACGCAGCGGAAAAATATGCCCGGGGCGGGTCACGGACGACGGTTCGGACTGCGGATCCGCGAGGACCCTGGCCGTGAGGGCCCGGTCCGTCGCGGAGATTCCTGTGCTGACGCCGATGGCGGCGTCGCAGGAAACGGTGTAGGCAGTGCCCTTGGCGTCCTCATTGACCGCCACCATGGGAGGCAGCGCCAAGGCGTCCGCGCGGTCGCCTGACAGCGGTACGCAGATGACGCCGGAGCTGTACCGGATGGTCCATCCCATTAATGCCGGAGTGGCGTGCTGGGCGGCGAAGATGATGTCGCCCTCGTTCTCCCGGTCCTCGTTGTCCACGGCCAGCACGGGCCGGCCGGCGGCGATGGCCCGGACGGCTTCCTCTATGGTGTTCAACCCTGGGGCTTTGTCCGTCCGGGTGCTGGCGGCGGCGGGGGCAACTGCGGGTTCGAACCGGACTGCGGCGTTCATCGTGCTCCTCCTTCAACAGCGGCGGGCGCTGGGGTGCTGAACGCAAGGAGGCGTTCGGTGTACTTGGCCAGGACGTCCACTTCCAGGTTCACCCGGCTGCCGGTGCTCTTGGCACCGAGCCCGGTTTCGGCAAGAGTGGTGGGAATGAGCCCCACCTCGAACCAGGGGCTCTGCTCAGCTGCGGGGCTGACGGCGGTGACGGTGAGTGAGACGCCGTCGATGGCAATGGATCCCTTTTCCGCGATATAGCGGGCCAGGTTCCCGGGCACCCCGAAACGAAGCCTTTCCCAGTTGCCTAGCGGCTCGCGTTCCAGCAGCACGCCGACGCCGTCCACGTGGCCCTGGACTACGTGCCCGTCCATCCTGCCGCCGGCCGGGACACAGCGCTCGAGGTTGACGGCGTCACCGGGAGCCAACTCGCCGATGGTGCTGCGGACCAGGGTCTCCCCCATGACGTCCACGCTGAATTCCTTGCCGTCTATCTCGGTGGCGGTGAGGCAAACGCCGTTGACGGCGACGGACCCGCCCAGGGCGAGCCCTTCGGTGGAGCCCGGCGCGTACAGCCGGACGGTGGCGCCGGCATCTCCGTCCCGCTCGACGGACAAAACGTGCCCTTGCTCGGCAATAATTCCGGTAAACATCAGTAGCCTCCCTGGGCTTGCTCCGCGGTGGCGCGGGACGGTTGTGGGTGAAGTGTGGTTTGTGGTTCCAGGGCAACGGCGCGTTGCGGTCGAAGGTGGAGTCGAAGGTCCCGGCCCAGCGTCCGGACAGCGCCGCCGTCGGACGGGTCCCATTCCCACTGCTGCGCGTCGGCGAGGGTGGTGATTCCCAGGCCGGTGAGGGCCGGGGTTCCGGATCCAAGCAGCGTGGGCGCCAGGTAGACAATGAGTTCGTCAACGAGCCCGGCCGCGAGGAATGCGCTAAGGATGCGCGATCCTCCCTCGACCATAAGGTGGCGGATGCCGGACCCGTAAAGGGAGGAGAGCGCCTCCCGGGGGTCGCGGGTCAGAAGGTGCGTTACCAGGCCGTCGCTTCCACGGATGGCGGCGTCCGCCGGGATGTCACGCAGTCCCATCACGGCCCGCAGCGGTTGTTTCCGGGCAAGGGTTCCTGCGGCGTTGCGGGCAGTTAGGCGGGGGTTGTCCACCAACACGGTCTGGGTTCCCACGAGGATCGCATCGATGCGGCCGCGGATTGCATGGTTGTCCGCCAGGGATTCGGGACTGGAAATCCACTGGCTGGTACCGTCCTCTGCTGCGATCCGGCTGTCGAGCGTCTGCGCGATATGCAGCGTGACGAACGGTCGTTTTGCCGCCACTGCCTCAAACCATCGGCGGTTCAGGTCCAGTGCTTCGCCGGCAGCCAGTCCGCTGCGCACGCGCACGCCCGCTTCCCTCAGGGTGGCGGCCCCGCCCGCGGCCGGGTCGTGGGGATCGTCCACGGCATAGACGACGTCGGTGATTCCGGCGGCGATGATCGCCTGGGCGCAAGGGCCCGTGCGGCCGACGTGGTTGCAGGGCTCCAGGGTCACCACCATGGTGCAGCCGGACAGATCAAGCCCTGCGGCAGCCGCCTGGGCTATCGCGTCTGCTTCGGCGTGGGCGGTACCCGCCCCTCGGTGGTATCCCGTGACGAGTTCGCGGCCCTCTGAATCGACGACGACGGCCCCCACCAGGGGGTTCGCGCCGCGGGGCCCCTGCAGGGCTGCGTTCAAGGCGATATCCATCGCAGCGGTCTCGGCGGCAGTAAAGGCAGTAACAACTCCGGCCGTCATGCGGGAGCCTCGATGGTGGTGCTGCCGGGTATGGCGGCAGCGGGATTTGTGGCGTTTAAGAGCCATCGCAGCAGGTTCATAGTGCTTGTGTCGTTCCTTCCCTCTAGAACCGCGATGGCTCCGGGGGTATACGACAGCAGAAGGCCGCGGCGTCTCATGACGCCGCAGAAACAGCTGTACGTGCTTCTCTCATCCAGACTTTAACTGTCGGTACCGGAATTTCACCGGTTCAACCGTCCGCCGGGATTCTCCCGAAGGAAAACCACCGGCTCGCGGGTCGCGGACTATCACCGCCGGTTCGGACTTACACCGACCCCGGAGCACGTATGTGTGTTGCTATTGTGCCATAACGGCGTACGACTCCCTGCTATTCCGCCGCCGTGCGTAACGTTTGGCTTCCTGCCTCCCGCAGGCGGTCGATGGCCGCGGCGGGATTCTCCGCACCGTACACAGCCGAACCTGCAACGAAGACGTTGGCGCCGGCCTCGGCTGCACGGGTGATGGTGTCTTCGGTGATGCCGCCGTCAACCTGGATGGCGACGCCGATCCCCGAACCGTCGATGGCCTGCCTGGCACGCCGGATTTTCGGCAGGGTCACATCCAGGAACGCCTGCCCGCCGAATCCCGGCTCCACCGTCATGATGAGCAGCATGTCCAGCTCGGGGAGCATGTCCAGGTACGGCTCAACGGGCGTACCGGGCCGAAGCGCCATTCCTGCTTTGGCGCCCCTGGCCCGCAGTTCGCGGGCGAGTTTGATGGGCGCAATGGCGGCCTCTGCGTGGAAGGTGACTGATGCCAGGCCGGCATCTGCGAAACCGGGTGCCCAACGATCGGCATCGGCAATCATCAGATGCGCGTCGAGGGGCACCGGGCTTACGGCCTGGATCCGCTGCACCACCGGCAGGCCGATGGTGAGGTTGGGCACAAAGTGGTTGTCCATCACATCCACGTGCACCGCGTCCGCGTTGCTGATCCGCTGCAGCTCAGCCTCGAGGTTGACGAAATCGGCGGACAGGATGCTCGGGTTGATGCAGCATTGCGTCACAGTGGGAACCTTTCACGGATCAGGTCTCTTTCCCGGTCAGGGCCTTGGCGAACAAGGGCCTCCAAGAAACCAAGATTTTTTTGCGGATCAGGGCTTTTCGCGGGGTTAGGGTTTCGGGACTCAGGGCTTCTTGTGGATCAGGGCCAGGAACATGGCATCGGTGCCGTGGACGTGCGGCCACAGCTGCGCGGTCGAATCATGCCCGGCGCCGAGCTTGCCCGGCAGGCTGACGCTGTCCAAAGCCTGGCCGGCCTCCAGCAGTTCAAGGTCATCGCGTTTGCGGAGCACATCCGTGACCACGGCCGTGGTCTCGGCCGGGTGGGGCGAGCAGGTCACGTAGGCAACCACTCCACCCGGGCGGACGGCGGCCAGGGCAGATTTGAGGAGATCGCGCTGGAGCTGGCCGAGGTCTGCCAGGTCCTTGGGCGTGCGGCGCCAGCGGGACTCCGGCCGCCGCCGGAGCGCGCCCAGCCCGCTGCAGGGGACGTCTACGAGTACCCGGTCAAAGAACTCAGGCTTCTCCGTGCCCACCTCGCGGCCATCACCCGTACGGACCTGCCATGTTTCCCGCGGTACGGCCGAAAGCGCCTGCGTCACGAGCTTGGCGCGGTGCGGTGCAGGTTCATTCGCCAGCAGGGTTGCGCCCCTCTGGCTGGCCAGCGCACCGAGCAGTGCTGCCTTGCCACCCGGCCCTGCGCACAGGTCCAGCCACGCCTCACCAGGGCTTTCGCCATCCGAGCCACTGTTCCGGCCCAGGTCAACAGCTGCCATGGCGCGCGCCACCAGCTGCGAGCCGACGTCCTGCACCCTGGTGCTGCCCTCCCGGACGGAGGCAAGCCGCCCCAGGTCTCCGCCGCTGGACAATGCCGAGCCTTCCACCAGTTCGCCGGGCGTGGCTCCGTTTTCCAGGGCCTCGTCGAGGCTGCCGATGCCGGGCAGGGCCACCAGGTTGACCACCGGCGCCGCGTTGTCCGCTTCCAACAGGTCGTTGATTTCTGAGGCAGAGCGCCCGTGCGCCACGAGTGACTGGCGCATGGCCCGGACGATCCACTCCGGATGGGCGTAACGGAGGGAGGCCACCTTGGTCTCGTCAGTTTCTCCGGCGACCAACTGCTCAAGCCATTCCTCGAGGGTGTGCGCAGTGACCTTCCGGAGGACGGCATTGATGAGCGCCGATGGTCCAGCGCCAATTACCGCACGGGCCAGGCCCACGGTTTGGTCCAGTGCGGCGTGCGCCGGGACGCGCATGGCCAGCAGTTGGTGCGCTCCGATCCGAAGGGCGTCGAGGATGGCCGGGTCCAGTTGTTCCAGCGGCCGGTCCACGCACCGGGCAAGGATGGCGTCATAAGTTCCCTGGCCGCGGAGCGCCCCGTAACTGAGTTCAGTGGCGAAGCCCGCGTCCCGTCTGTCCAGCCCGTGGTGCCGAATCCGTGCGGGCAGCACAAGGTTGGCATACGCGTCCTCGGCGGCTACCGCGCGAAGGACTTCGAAGGCCACCAGTCGGGCAGGATCTGCCCTGCGGGTCCGCTGGGAAGGGGCGTTATCGGTGAAACTGCGCTGGGCGCTGCGGTTCCGTTCCCGCCCCTTGGCGTTTCGGTTGCTCGAATCACGGGGCCCTCCTTGGCCGCGGCCACCGCGCTGGCCGCCGCTCCCGCCGCCCGCGGCGCTTCCGGCTCCGGTGCCGCTTCCGGCGCCGGTGCCGCTTCCGGCGCCGCCTTCCTTTCCGCCGCCGGCTTTGCCGCGACCGCCTTGATTGCCGCCGGACCCGCTCATTCGAACACCACGCTTTCAAGGGAAGCCATACCGCGTGCCCAGTCGGCAGCGGCCATCATCTTTTTGCCGGCCGGCTGGATCCGGGTCAGCTCAACAGCATGGGAGCCGGTTCCTACCAGCACGCTTTTGCCCTGCAGCGAGACGTATCCGGGCGCGAGGCCGGAAACGTCCGGCCGGAGCCGTACGGGAGCCAGCTTGATGCGCTGGCCGTCCATCACGGTCCAGGCTCCGGGCTCGGGAGTGACACCCCGCGCCTGCCGCCCGATTGCCAGGGCAGGGTGTTTCCAGTCGAGGCGGCCGTCATCGAGGGTCAGCTTGGGGGCAAGGGAAACCTCGCCGGATTGCGGAACGGCTGCTGCCTTGCCGGCGTCAATGGCAGAGAGGGTTTGGGCCAGGAGCACTGCCCCGCTGTGGGACAGCCGCTCCAGCAACTCCCCCGCGGTATCTTCCGGCCCCACCGTTTCCGTGAGGGTGCCAAAAACTGGCCCGGTGTCCAGGCCCTCCTCCAATTGGAACGTCACCGCCCCGGTGACGTCGTCACCGGCCATGACGGCACGCTGCACCGGAGCGGCGCCACGCCAGGCGGGAAGGAGCGAGAAGTGCAGGTTGATCCAGCCGTGCGGCGGGATATCGAGCGCGGCGGCGGGAACCAGCCCCCCGTAAGCGACGATCGCAGCCACATCGGGGCTAACGGCAGCAATCCTGGCGGTGGTTTCCGCGTCAATCCGGGCTGCGTGAATGACCTCAATGCCGAGCTCCGCGGCACGGGCGGCTACCGGCGAGGGCGTCAGCACGCGTTTGCGCCCTATTGGCGCGTCCGGCCTTGTCAGGACTGCAGCAACCTCGAAACCTGCTTCGACGAGCGCATTTAGGGACGGAACAGCGACGGCGGGAGTCCCCGCGAAAAGGACCCTCACCCGTTGGCACCAGCCGGGCCGGCACCGAAGCTGGACCCGGAGGCAGCGCCGCCGAAACTTGAGCCGACGGATTTGGCGCGCTTCGCCGTCGTCCGTTCGGTGACGGAGTCGTAGTTGGCGTTGCGGATGGAGCGCAGCGCAGCTTTCCGGTCCTCGCCCTCCAAGCGGTCCGTGTAGAGGATTCCGTCCAGATGGTCGTTCTCATGCTGGAAGCAGCGCGCCAGCATGCCCTCGCCCTCGACCGTGACGGGGTTTCCGTGCATGTCCACGCCGGTGACACGGGTGGAGCGGAAACGGCGCACGGGGAAGCCAAGACCGGGGATGGACAGGCAGCCTTCCACCTGGTCGGGCTGGAAATCCTCGCTGTTTTCCAGCACAGGGTTGATGATGTGCCCTTCCACGCCGTCAATGCGGTAGGTAAAGACGCGCTGGCTCACCCCCACCTGGGGCGCGGCCAGGCCGGCACCGTCAACGTCTTCCATGGTTTCCGTCATATCCGCCACCAGCTTGGCCAGCTCAGGCCCGAATTCCGTCACAGGATCGGCAACTGTGCGGAGCACAGGATCGCCAATGATGCGGATATTCAGAATAGCCATGCGCTGTTTTTCCTTACAGTTGGCGGTAACGGGAACCTATCCAGTTTAGGCGCAGACACCTTGGGTGCAGGCAACGCCTAGACGGTCTGTACCTGTGCGAGCGGCGGCGGGGCAATGGGCAGCAGCGCGGCGCCAGCGGTAATCGTGTCCGCCGACAATTCCCAGACACGCCGGAGGGCGCAGAACTTCCACCAGTGGTGCTTAAGGACCTCAGGGTTGGCACGGACCGGACGGACCTCGGTCTCCCCAATGGCCACGGCCAGCAGGACGGGGTTGCCACCGTACTTCCAGGGCTCCCAGGTCCCGGCCTCCGGATCCACCAGGCTCTCTTCCGCCTTCATGCCGGCCACCAGCTGCATCACCACTTTGTCGTCCAGCGGCTTGACCAGCCCGTCCCGGGTGGTGCCCTTGGTCTTGTAGTCGATGAGGCAGACCCTGCCGTTGATCCGGGCAACGAGGTCGAGGGTGCCTGCGTAGCCTACGGCGTTGTTCCAGACGGTGATCTCCGGGGCGATGGGTTCCACCCGGTAAAGCTCCCACCATTCATCAAAGCGGACGGCGAAGGCTTCTTCGCCGTTGGCAGCCAGTGCCTCCCGGGCTTCCTTCATGGCATGCGGCCGGCCCAGCGCCCGCAGGGCCACCTGCTCACAGTAGTAATGCACGCGGTCCCCGCGCCTGGCGGCCTCGTCCCGGTACGTTTCCGCTGCCTTGGCCGCGCGGTTGACGGCCTGCTTGATTTTGGCAGGGCTGCCGAGGCAGTCGGCGAGCAGCGGATCCTTCGCCAGGCTGCTGGCACCCATGTATCCAAACCAGCCGTCGAGCCCGTGCGGCTGCTGGCCGATCACTGTGGTGATGGACGGCACGGAGTAATGCTCGGAGGTGGACCGGGCGTACATCCGCCCGTATTCCGTGGCGTGGGCAAGAAGTGGAGCAGTCATAGGAAAGACTCTTTCACAGGGGGCTGACATCGTGTCCAGGCGCACAAAAAAGGTCCGTTTCCGCTGCAGATGAGCGGAAACGGACCAATATGCGGTGGGCGATACTGGGTTCGAACCAGTGACCTCTTCGGTGTGAACGAAGCGCGCTACCACTGCGCCAATCGCCCTGATGCATTTGAATGTTAGCCGACCCTGCAGCCATTTCGGAAATCGGCACCACCCGACCGCAAACCGGCAGCAAAAGGGGCACCCGGCCAGGCACCAAAGCCGTGAACGGACAGGACAAAAGGGGGCAGGCCTGCGCAGGGTGATTCGCATGCCAGCCCTGTCCAACCTCAGCCATCGCACCCAGCACCACCGGTCGCCGTCGGGAATTACACGTCTGTAACTCAGCGAATTCCGCGCCATTGCAGGGAACCAGCGCCATTGGCCATTCATGAAGCTGGCGCGATTTGGAGAATCCCGGAACCTCCTATATTGTTTTTACTCGTTGGAAAGCGAGGAAATGCCGGGAACGGCAGCGAATCGGCCCTCCAAAATGCGGACGTAGCTCAGCTGGTAGAGCACCACCTTGCCAAGGTGGATGTCGCGAGTTCGAATCTCGTCGTCCGCTCGCAGGACACTGTCACGGCAAAGGTTCTTTTGAATCGGCGCTTACACGGTGGGTTGGCCGAGAGGCGAGGCAGCGGCCTGCAAAGCCGTATACACGGGTTCGAATCCCGTACCCACCTCGGTGAAAACCATGGTTTCCGGTGTGTTCCGGATAAACATGGGCGATTGGCGCAGCGGTAGCGCGCTTCCCTGACACGGAAGAGGTCACTGGTTCGATCCCAGTATCGCCCACCAAGCAAGGAAACTTGCTTCATGCAGTTCGACCGGCCCCGGCCGGAACGTACTTCATATGCGGACGTAGCTCAGCTGGTAGAGCACCACCTTGCCAAGGTGGATGTCGCGAGTTCGAATCTCGTCGTCCGCTCTCTTACTCCTTACAATCCCATAAGCCGGGCTTCCGGTTCCGGGCGATTGGCGCAGCGGTAGCGCGCTTCCCTGACACGGAAGAGGTCACTGGTTCGATCCCAGTATCGCCCACATTCAGCAGCTCCCCGGAGCTGCTTTTTTCTTGCCCTGCGGCCATTGCCCCGCACAGGAGGCAGCAACTCGATCCGCTGCGGGCGAACGCCCAAAGCCCCTGATTTCCTTGGCACGGCTCCGCCTGCAGGGCTAGGATCGGATGCGGAGGAGCGACCTGGCTCCGCGATTGAAGGGAGGTGCTCGTGGGACTGATTGGCGACCTAAAGGGCAAGGCTCAGGGTCTTATCCGCGGTAACGAGCAGGTCATCAAGAACGGCATCACCAAGGCCGGCGATTTCGTCGACACCAAGACCGGAGGCAAGTACTCAGGTCACGTCAACAAGATCCAGCATGGCGCTTCCAAGCTCGTTGACCAGAACGGAACTCCGGGCCAGGCACCTGCCCCCGGGCCGGTTCCGCCGGTCAACCCGGTTCCGCCGGTTGACAAGGCTCCGTAAAAAGGATTTGGCCAGGGCTTTGCCCTAGTACGTCAAGGGGGTGCGGGTCCCGCCGGGAGGCGGCACCCGCACCTTTGGCGTTTAAGGCCGCACCGTCCGGCACAGTTTCCCACCTATGGAGCAGCGGCTTCCGTCTACGGAACGGACGACGGCGGCCGGTGGCTGGCGCCGGCAACCCTAGGACGGTTCGTGGTTTTGCCCCTCCCGGGCCAGGGCGGTGAGGCGGGAGACAGCGCGGAAGTACTTTTTCATGTAGCCGCCGGTCATCATTTCCTCGGTGAACAGCTGATCGAACGGAACACCGCTGGCCAGGATGGGCACGTCTTTGTCATAGAGCCGGTCAGCCAGCACCACGAACCGAAGTGCCACGGCCTGCTCGGTGATGGTTGCCACGTTGCGCCAGACCACGCCGTCGATGCCGTCGATCAGCTGGCGGTAGCGGCTGGGGTGCACGCCGGCCAGATGGGCGATGAGGGTGCTGAACTCGTCCTGCGCCACCGTCTTGCCGTCGAACTCCGCTTTCATGTGCGCGGACAGCTCACTGTTCTTAAGGGGCGCCGGGGCTGCCGGCAGTCCGCGGTGGCGGAAGTCCTCCCCATCGATACGGATAACGTCGAACTGGTCTGCCAGGACCTGGATTTCGCGCTGGAAATCCACCGCGGCGAACCTGCCGTCACCCAGCGAGCCAGGCAGGGTGTTGGAGGTGGCAGCAAGCTTGACGCCGGCGTCGGCAAGTTCGCGCATCAGCCGCGACATCAGCACGGTGTCGCCCGGATCATCGAGCTCAAATTCGTCAATGCAAACGAGCTTGTAACCGCTCAGCGCATCCACGGTCTTGCGGAAGGACAGGGCGCCTACCAGGTTGGTGTACTCCACAAATGTGCCGAAAGCCTTGGGCCCCGGAGATGCGTGCCATAGGGAGGCCAACAGGTGCGTCTTTCCTACGCCGAACCCGCCGTCCAGGTAGATCCCTGCACGGGACGTGTCCTTCTTGCCGAACAGTTTCTTGAACAGTCCCCCTCCGTCATTTGCCCCGACGCCGCCGGCAAATCCTTCAAGGGCCCGGACTGCATGGGACTGGCTGGGCTGCTTGGGATCCGGGCGGTAACTCGCAAAGGAGACCTGGCCGAAACGCGGCGAGGGAAAGAAACCCTTCAGGAGCTCATCCACCGATACTGACGGAGTTCGGGCGGCAAGCTGTTCGATCTGTACCAAGGTGGTCCGTTCTGCTGGTGGTTCGTCCCCAGAAAGGATACCGGCAACCAACCCCCGCTTCGGGTGGCGTGGAGCTACCCGGCCGGCCAGCGTGACGAAGGCAACATTTCCTCCTGTTAACTGAAAACGGACATCGCCGTGGACCGTGGCTAGGGTGGGAGGAGGTCCCCATGCCGGTCCCGCGGATCAGCCGTGTTCTCGATGAAAGGCAAAGATATGTCCTACCCAGTTGAACAAAACGAGAAGTTCGCAGCCTACGCGCACCCCGAGCGCCTGGTTTCCACTGAATGGCTTGCTGCGGCCATCGAAAACGGAGCCGTGGCCAGCGGCCAGCTGATCGTGGTGGAGTCTGACGAAGACGTGCTCCTGTACGAAACCGGACACATCCCCGGCGCAGTGAAGATCGACTGGCACACCGACCTGAACGATGAAGTGACCCGCGACTACGTGGACGGCGCCGCATTCGCTGAGCTGGCGGCGTCGAAGGGCATCTCGCGCGACAGCACCGTGGTCATCTACGGTGACAAGTCCAACTGGTGGGCTGCCTACGCACTGTGGGTCTTCACCCTCTTCGGCCACCAGGACGTGCGGCTGCTCGACGGCGGCCGGGACAAGTGGATTGCCGAGGGCAGGGAGCTGACCACCGAGAAGCCCGCTCCGGCCAGGGGCGAGTACCCGGTTGTTGAGCGCGACGATGCTCCGATCCGCGCCTTCAAGGAAGATGTCCTGGCCCACCTGGGCAAGCCGCTTATCGACGTCCGCTCCCCTGAGGAATACACCGGCCAGCGCACCCACATGCCGGCCTACCCTGAGGAAGGTGCGTTGCGTGGCGGCCACATTCCCACTGCTGCCTCCATTCCGTGGGCGCGGGCAGCCGCTCCCGATGGAACCTACCGCAGCCGTGAAGAACTCGAAGCCCTCTACCTGGGTGAGGCGGGCCTGAGCGAGGGCGACGACGTCGTGGCCTATTGCCGCATCGGCGAGCGTTCCAGCCACACCTGGTTCGCCCTTAAGTACCTCCTGGACTTTGACTCTGTCCGCAACTATGACGGTTCGTGGACCGAGTGGGGCAATGCCGTGCGGGTGCCCATCGCCAAGGGCGCGGAACGGGGATCCTTTCCCGTTGCCGTCGGGGTCTGACGGCGCACGGCCAGCGCTACCTGCGTAGACTTGGAATGATGACTACTCAAGCCTTGCCTTCCGCCCTGGCGGCCATTGTGGACGACTTCCAGGCCCTGTCCGAGCCCGAGCGCCTGCAGCTGCTGCTCGAGTTCTCCCAGGGACTGCCGGACCTGCCCGAGCGGCTCAAGGACCACCCCGAGTTGCTCGAGCAGGTGGTGGAGTGCCAGTCCCCTCTGTTCCTGACCATCGAGACGGAGCAGAGCGGAGGCACGTCCGGCACCGTTCGGCTCTACTTCAAGGCTCCTGCAGAGGCTCCCACCACGCGCGGCTTTGCGGGCGTCCTGCACGAAGGCCTGGACGGGCTGTCCGCCGAGGAAATCCTCTCGGTGCCTGATGACATGCCTGAACTGCTGGGCCTTACCCGCGCCATCACCCCGCTGCGGATGCGGGGGATGACGGCAATGCTGGGAAGGATCAAGCGCAAGGTCGCGGCTTCGTCCGCGGTGCGCTCCTAGCCACGCAGGGCATCAATGGCACGCAAAAACGCATCACAGGGAACTCCGGCCACCGCCGTACTGGCGGCAGCCGGGGTTCCCTTTGTGTTGCACCCCTACGCTCACGACCCTTCCGCTGCCAGTTACGGGGCGGAAGCAGCCGAGGTGCTGGGCATTGATCCGTCGAAGGTTTTCAAGACGTTGATGGTCGAGGTGGAGGGCAGGCTAGCGGTCGGAATCGTACCCGTCAGCGGCACCCTGGACCTTAAGGCCTTTGCGTCATCACTGGGAGCCAAGAAGGCCGCCATGGCCGACCCCGCTGCAGCCCAGCGCCGCACCGGCTATGTGCTGGGCGGCATCTCGCCGCTCGGCCAGCGGCTTCCCTCCCCTACCGTGCTTGATGACAGCGCGCTGGCGCTGGAAACGCTTCTGGTGTCAGGTGGTAAGCGGGGCCTGGACATCGAGCTCGCACCTGCCGACCTCATTCGCCTCACTGACGCCGTCACCGCTCCCATCAGCTCGCTGTCCGCCTCGTAGGACTCGGCGTCTAAGAACCCAAGGCACCTACGGAAGCTGTCCTCCAGCACTTGCCGGTTCGGACCCCTGCCTTATCCCGCCTGGATCCCACCCGGATTCAGGCGGGGCGCAAGCTGTTGCCGCAGCCATGCCTTCACCACGCTCTCCCACCGTGCAGGATCAACGTTCCACTCCTTCGTGTGCCGCGCATGGTTGAAAGCCTCAAAGGTCACCATGTCCGGATTCCGCTCAGCCAGGAGCGCGGACGGCCCGTAGGGCACGTACTCGTCGTCCACGCTGTGGATGATCAACGTGGGAGTCCGCAGTTCCACTGCACGCGAAACCCAGTCCATGACCTTCAGGTCCACCGGCGCGGAGAGTCCCGTGAGCCGGCGCCCGAGCGGGTGCCCCAGCATAAGCTGCCCGTAGCGGCCAACGAGTGACGGGATTCTGTTGATTTGCGCGTGGTGGGCGAGCACATTGACCCAGTCGGTGACCGGTGCATCCAGCACCATGGCCCGGATCAAATGGCGGTAGCGGGACAAGTCAGCAGCCTGCAGGCAGATGGCACCGCCCATGGACCAGCCGAAGAGGACAATCTCCTCGGCCCCGTTGGCAAGTGCGTATTCAATCGCTGCCTCGATGTCCCGCCATTCCGTGGAACCCAGGCCGTAGCGCCCGTCGTCGGCCGATGGGGCGAGCCCGTCATTGCGGTAGGACACCAAAAGGCTGGTCAGGCCCAGCTCCAGCGCGGGCCCGACGGCGCGCAGCGCCTCCTGCCTGCTGGCCCCGCGTCCGTGGACCATCACAGCCCAGGTGCGTGCGGTGCCACCGGCGCGGACCAGCCAGGCGGGTGCCTGCCCCCGGTCCACTTCGATCACCACGTCCTCTGCCGGAAGTCCGGCGGCGGCGGGGTCCGGGTAGACGGCGCCGCTCCACCACCCCCAGCGCGCGGCAGTGAGGTCTCCCGCGTAGACCGCTTCAACTTCGCGCAACACCGTACGTTCAGCCGGCGAGTACGAGACGATGCGGCCGATGCGCGCGTGCCCCTTGCCGCCGTCGAAAAAGAATCCGTACACACCGTCAACGGTGGTGTCCTCATTGGCAGCCAGGATCACCTGCTGCCTCTGGCCGTCGCGGATCACGGCCAGCACTTCCTGGTCCGATGCCCGCTGCCTGGCCGGCGTGATGACGCGGCGGGCGAAATACACGGCCAACGCCGACGATCCGGTGGCCAGCAACCCCGCCAATGCCCCGCCCCCGATGGCTCCGCCAATAGCCCACTTCGTCCGCAGCGACATGCCCGCCCCGGTATCCGGGGTACGGGGAGCTGGGGCAGGACCGGTCTGCTGAAAAATTGCCATGAAACTATTCTTACCGTCCAACCACCCAGAGCCCGTATTTCCGGTCGCCCGGTGGCAATTGCCTGCACCGGCGAAGGAGTGCAGCACCACGGGCACGGGACTAGGCTAAGGCCATGAGTGATCCCATCGTCATCCTGACCGAAGAACCCCTGGGGGCGGACGACCGCCTGAACATCGAGCGCCTGGTGGATGGTTCAGACACCCGGCTCGTGGTGCTGGTACCGGCAAACACTGAGCGGCACCTGCTGGTGGACTTCCTCGAAAACCTCTCCATGCTGGACATTGCCAAGGCATTCCGGGAGCTGACATCCCACGCTCCGGACCCCGCCACGGAACGGGCGCAGGCAGCCGAAACGCTGGCAGTGTCACTGGCCTCGCTGGCGGGACTGGGCGGAGGCGTCACGGGCGAAGTAGTGGACGGCGGGGCGGTCCAGGGCCTGGTAGCCAAAGTCAAGGAAACCGGCGCCGCGCAGGCCGTGGTGATCACCAGGCCGCACGCAGTGGCAGATACCTTCCACACCGACTGGGCCAATAAGGCACAGGACCAATTGGGCCTCCCCGTCCTGCACCTGTACGCAGGTTCGGGATTTATCGGCGACTCCTGAGCGTTGACAAGGCTATGAGCATCTTCGGTAACAACATCCTGGGAAACAGCATCTTCGGTAACAAGGCCACGGATCCGGCTCCCGGGTCCCCCGCCGCCGAGCCCACCGTGCAAAAGAGCGACGCCGAGTGGCGCGAGGAGCTCACGCCGGAGGAATATCACGTGCTCCGGCAGTCCGGGACTGAGCGCCCCTTCACCGGTGAATACTGGGACACCCATACGGCGGGCGTCTACCAGTGCCGCGCATGCGGCGCCGAACTCTTCACCAGCAACGAAAAGTTCGATTCCCACTGCGGCTGGCCTTCCTTCTGGGCACCACTGGCTGAAGGCACCGTCCGCTACATCCATGACCGGACCCTGGGCATGGACCGCGTGGAGGTCCGCTGCGCCACCTGCGATTCCCACCTGGGGCACGTGTTCGACGGCGAGGGGTACGGCACGCCCACGGATCAGCGCTACTGCATCAACTCCGTCTCCCTGAAACTCGTCCCGCAGGAAAAACCGCAGGCCAGCGGCGCGGGTACGGAAGCCTGACACTGCTGAACGCTGGGCCTGCAAGCCGTCCAGAGTCTCTCGAGCACAAGGCTTTCTTAGGCTAAGCGCCTTTTGACATTAGTCCTGCTGGTTGCTTGCTACGCTCACCGTAGCTAGCAAGCGACCAGAAAGGCAGCCGACGATGACCGAAACACTAATCACCGCCCCCACCGGCATAACCGCGGACAACCAGGACTGGCTCCGGCTTAAGGCCGCGGCCTCTTCCCTCCAGTCTTTGCAGGTTAAGGATGGCTCCATCCCTGACGCCGGCGCACATGCAGAAGCCTCCCGGTACGTGGGTGACATCGTGGACGCCGTCCGCGTCCTGGCCCCCGCCTTTCCGCATGATGCCGCCTACCTGGACGCAGTCTGCGCGGACTTTTCCGCCTGGGAAGCCAACGGCTTCAACGTCCCGGACTTCCTGTCTTCGCTCCTGGCCTTCCAGCCGCAGGAACAGCGCCGCGACGGGCTCCAGCACCTGGTGGTCTTTCCGATGTACACGCAGAACGGGAGCAGCAACCGGCTGGTCGAGGCAGTCCTGATCGAGGTGATCTGGCCTGAGTTCATCGCCGGCCTGGAGGCAGGGGAATACTCGAACAAGCTGTTCGTCCCCATCCGGTTCCTGGATTTCACCGCAGGTTATGACACCAACTCCGCGGTGCTGTTCCCCGAAACCGTTGCCGTCCGTGAAACCCCCACCTTCACCTGGGGCGCCATCTTTGCTGACCGCGAGGCTGCCCGGTTCCGCCGCGTGCTCAAGGCGGCCGCCGAGACCACCAGCCTGGAACTTCCCGAGGGTGCCGCGGAACTGCTCGCCGACCAGGACCTGACGGAAGCAACCTTTGTGATGTGGGACCTCATCCACGACCGCACCCACATGCGCGGCGACCTGCCGTTCGATCCGTTCATGATCAAGCAGCGGATGCCCTACTTCCTGTACTCCCTCGAAGAGCTGCGCTGCGACCTGACGGCCTTCCGTGAATCTGTCCGCATCGAGAAGGACGAGGACGCCGATCCGGAAGCCCGCCGCCATGCCAAGCTGGTGCAGTACGCCATCATCTTCGACCGGATTTTCCGCTTTGCCATTACTGGCAGCCGGGTCCGAAACTACGACGGACTGGGCGGCCAGCTCCTGTTCGCCTGGCTACACCAGCAGCATGTCCTGCACTGGACCGACACCCGGCTCACCATCGACTGGGACGAAGTAGCTGACGCCGTCATCGCCCTGGGTGCCAGCATCGACGAACTGTACTGGCGCTCCATCGACCGCCCGAAAACTGCGCACTGGATTGCGGCGTACGAGTTGGTTTCGGCTACCGTTACGCCCAACCCGGCTTCCGTCTGGGCGAAGGGCCCTGACGCGCTGGCCCTGGCCGGTCCGCCGCGCGGCCTGACGGACCAGGTGCTGGATGACGAGTTCCCGCTGTCCATGTTCTACGAAGCACTGGAGAAAAAGATGCGCCCTGTCATTGAGTCGACTGCGGGCATCACCGGAGCTTCCGCACTGTGACAGAAGAGTCGGGGAACCAGGCACCGGACGGGACTGCAGCCGGGACGCCTGGTGCCCCGCGCCTGAACGTCCTGGTGACCGGCGGCAGCGGAGCGTCCGGCATCGCCGTCGCCCGGGCGCTTCACGCCGCCGGCCATCGGGTCTTCACCGTGGGTTCGGACCAGGCAAGGATCGACGCCGCGGCGGAAAAGGCGGGCGACGGCGTCACGGGCCTTGTGTGCGACCTGTCCCGGCTGGAGGACGTGCGGCAACTGCGCAAGGACGTGTCATCCTCTGCCGGCACCATTGACGCCGTCATCCACCTGGTGGGCGGCTGGCGTGGCGCCACAGGCATTGCCGACCAGACAGACGAGGACTGGGATTTCCTGGAACGCGGCGCCATCACCACGCTCCGGAACGTGTCCCGCATCTTCTTCGACGATATCGCTGCTTCCCCTTACGGCCGCTTCGCGATGGTGTCCTCCACCGCCGTGGCCAAGCCGACGGCGGCCTCTGCCAGCTACGTTGCTGCCAAGGCCGCAGCCGAAGCGTGGACCATGGCCATGGCGGACGGCTTCCGGCGGGCCAACGCCGCTGCCGGAAAGGAGACTGCCGGCAATGACCCTGCCGCCAACGCTTCTGCCGGGAACACCGGTCGCGGGGAGGCGGCCGCCGTCGTCCTGGTGGTCAAGGCCCTCGTGGACGATGAGATGCGCCGGAACCACCCGGAGCGGAAGTTTCCCGGCGCAACTGACGTCGAAGACCTGGCCCGCGCCGTCGTCGGACTTTTCGACACCCCGGCCGGCGGCCTGAACGGCAGCCGGCTCGTGCTGGCCCCCTGAGAGTCGGTTCCCTGCCTGCAGGGCGCCCGACTGTATTTAGACTGAAAGCGTGAGCAAAGCCATGACAACAACAGCAGAAACTGCCGCCGGAACCCGGCTGCACGATCCCACCATCCGCGGATTCGCCTCGGACAACTACTCCGGGGTACATCCGGAGGTCCTCGCGGCCCTTGCCGCCGCCAACGACGGCCACCAGGTCTCGTACGGGGAAGACGACTACACCGCCAGGCTGCAGGAACTGATGGAGGAACACTTCGGGCCCGGCATCGAATGCTTCCCGGTCTTCAACGGAACGGGCGCCAACGTTTTGTCGCTGCAGTCGCTGCTCCCCCGCTGGGGCGCCGTGGTGTGTGCCTCCACCGCCCACATCAACATGGACGAGAACGGCGCGCCGGAACGGATTGGCGGCATCAAGCTCCTGCATGTCCCCACCGCGGACGGCAAGCTCACACCCGAACTGATCGACCGTGAGGCCTGGGGCTGGGGCGACGAGCACCGCGCCCAGCCGCTGGCCGTCTCCATCACGCAGACCACGGAGCTCGGAACCTGCTACACGCCGGAAGAGGTGCGGGCCATCGCGGACCACGCACATGCCAAGGGGATGAAGCTGCACATGGACGGCGCCCGGCTGGCCAATGCGGCGGCCCACCTCCAGGTCCCGCTGCGGGCCTTCACCCGCGACGCCGGCGTGGACATTCTGTCCTTTGGCGGCACGAAGAACGGGCTCTTGTTCGGTGAAGTGGTGGTGGCCTTGAACCCGGAGGCCGCCCATGGGCTGGTGTACCTGCGGAAGATGAACATGCAGCTGGCGTCGAAGATGCGCTTTATGTCTGCCCAGTTCATCGCCCTCCTGGAAGGTGACCTCTGGCTGCGGTCCGCCTCCCACGCCAACGCCATGGCCACGAGGCTCCGCAACGCCGTCGACACCATTGACGGCGTGCAGCCGACGCAGAAAACCGAGTCCAACGGCGTCTTTGCCATCCTGCCGGAAGGGGTGGCGGACCGGCTGCGGAAATCGTTCCGTTTCTATGACTGGAACGAGGCCGCCGGAGAAGTCCGGTGGATGTGTTCATTCGATACCACCGAGGAGGACATTGATGCCTTCGTGGCAGCAATCCGCCATGAGCTCCGCGTTGACGGCAGCGGGCAGTCCAGCTAGACGGCGCCTGGTGACGGCGAGCCTTCCCGCCGTCACCAGCATGGTTGCGTAACCTGCGAAGGTGAACGCACTTGACAAGGTTCCCCCGGAATTTCTCCACGCCTTGGGAACCCTCAGGAAAGCCCAGTGCCGCGGGGAACTCCACCTGGCGGAGATTCCGGCGCCTGCACGGCTGGCGCCCTTCGCCGTAGCGCTTGGCGCGGAAGTCCTGGCACCGGGGCCGGGCACCGCGACTCCCCTGCACGGCCCGGCCGCCATGGCGCTGGCGGCCGCGTCGGGAACAGCGGACGACGACGACACGGAGTTGGCCACGGGCCGCTTCATCCTGCTCCACGACCCCGAAGGCTCTGCAGTCTGGGACGGCGAGTTCCGCATCGTCACCTACATCCGGGCCCAGCTGGAGCCGGAGATGGGCAACGACGAGATGCTGGGAACGGTGGCATGGACGTGGCTGGTGGAGGCGCTCGAGAACCACAAGGCACCGTACAGAGCGGCCGGCGGCACAGCCACCAGGGTCCTGTCCGAGAGCTTCGGAACACTTGCGGAGCGGCCCGGCTCCATCGACATCGAGCTGCGCGCCTCCTGGACCCCCGCGACCTCGGACGTGACGGCACACCTCGAAGCCTGGTCCGACATGGTGTGCACTTTCGCCGGTTTACCGCCGCTCCCCGAGGGTGTCACCCCGCTCCCGCACCGGCGCCGGAACTAGCCGGATGTCCAGTGGCGGGCGCGGCGCGGTCCGAAAGGCAGTCCGGAACCGGCCGGCCGGTAAACTAAAGGCATCATGACCCCTAACAATCCGGAAAACACCACGGCCGGCGCTCCGGCTGCTGATACCGCACCCCAGATCACGGTGGAAGGCTTTGACAGCTCCATCCCCGAAATCGTCGAGCTCGATTCGCCCCGCGACGGCGTTCCGCTGGTCATCGAAACGCAAGCCGGGCTGGAGAGGTGCGCAGCCGCCATCGCCGCCGGGACTGGTCCGGCCGGCGTTGACGCAGAGCGCGCCTCCGGCTTCCGCTACGGGCAGCGTGCCTTCCTCGTCCAGATCCGCCGCGAAGGCGCCGGAACCTGGCTGATCGACCCCGAACCGTTCGACAACCTGGCCATCATCAACGAATCCCTCCGCGGCGTCGAATGGATCCTGCATGCGGCGAGCCAGGACCTGCCCTGCCTGTCTGAACTCGGCATGTGGCCGGACAAGCTTTTTGACACCGAACTGGCCGCCCGCCTGGCAGGCCTGCCCAGGGTAGGCCTTGCCGCCGTCATCGAACAGCTGCTGGGATTCGGGCTGGCCAAGGAGCACTCGGCCGCCGACTGGTCCACCCGGCCCCTTCCCGAACCCTGGCTCCGGTACGCCGCACTGGACGTCGAGGTCCTGACCGAACTGCGCGAAGAGCTCATTGAACTGCTGGAGGCCGACGGCAAACTGGAGTACGCGCAGCAGGAGTTCGCCGCGATCCTGGATGCCGGACTCGCTCCGCCGCGCGTGGACCCCTGGCGGAAAACGTCCGGCCTTCACCAGATCCGCGACCGGCGGCAGCTGGCGGCCGTCCGGGAGCTGTGGCTGGAACGGGACTCCCTGGCGCAGAAGAGGGACGTTGCCCCTGGAAGGCTCATCCCGGACTCTGCCTTAGTGGCTGCGGCCAAGGCCATGCCGTCCACGGTGCCCCAACTGCTGGGCACCAAGGGCTTCCACGGGCGGGCGGCGCAGCGCGAAGCTCCCCGGTGGCTGCGCTGCATCGCGACGGCCCGGGACCTGGAGGAGCTTCCGCCGCTGCACCTGGCCACTAATGCGCCGCCGCCGCCACGGGTCTGGGCCGACCGCGACCCTGAGGCTGCTGCACGGCTGGCCACCGCCCGGCCACTGCTGCAGGAGAAAGCCGACCAGCTGAACCTTCCCCTGGAGAACCTACTGACCCCCGACTACCTGCGCCGGGTGGCGTGGCGGCCCCCTGCGGAGATCAGCGAAAAATCAGTAGCGGCGGAACTGCGTGCCCTCGGCGCACGCGCATGGCAGGTGGAACTTGCGGCGCCACTGATCACGCACGCCTTCCTCAACCCGCAGCCGCTGCCGCCGAAGGAACCCAAACCGGACGCCGCTCCGGCAGCCCGCCAATAGGTCCCGCTGACGGCCACGGCCCTCCAAACCCAAACGCTCTCTCAGTTGATGCACAAATATTGACAGCGCTCTCTCACTTTCTCAAAGAGAGTGGGAGAGCGTTTGCCAAAATTGTGCATTAAGCGCGAGAGCGTCCTTTAAATGCCGGGCCTTGCGGCCTAAGTTACTCGCGAGTAACATCGGGGGTACTGCCGTTCAGCTGCCTGCCGCCATGCGGCGCGCACTGACGCCTACGTCTCGATGAGGAGTTACACGTGAGCAACAACGGAAGCAGCGCGTCCAACCGCACTGTCCGGGACGTCGTTTTTGTCGACGGCCTCCGCACGCCCTTCGGCCGGGCGGGAGAAAAAGGCATCTATGCCGGCACCCGGGCCGATGACCTGATAGTGAAGTGCCTCCGCGAGCTGCTGCGCCGGAACCCTTCGCTGCCGCCGGCACGCATCGACGAAGTGGCCATCGCGGCCACCACCCAAAGCGGGGACCAGGGCCTGACCCTCGGACGGACAGCGGCCCTTCTCGCGGGACTCCCCCGTACTGTTCCGGGGTTTGCCATCGACCGCATGTGCGCCGGGGCCATGACGGCCGTAACCTCCACCGCAGGCGGGATCGGTTTTGGCGCCTACGACGTTGTGATCGCCGGCGGCGTCGAGCACATGGGCAACCACCCCATGGGCTCCGGGGCGGACCCCAACCCGCGGTTTATGTCCGAGCGGCTGGTCGATCCGGCAGCGCTGAACATGGGCAACACCGCCGAGAACCTGCACGACCGTTTTCCCTCCATCACCAAGGAACGGACGGACGCATACGCGGTGGCGTCGCAGGAGAAGTTTGAAGAAGCCCGCCGCGACGGCAAGATCCAGCCGGACCTGGTGCCGGTAGCAACCCTGAAGCCCGGCCAGGGCTGGACCCTGAACACGGTGGATGAGCCGCCGCGCCCCGGCACTACCCGGGCTGACCTCGCCAGCCTCCGCACCCCGTTCCGCGCCCACGGCCGTGTCACCGCAGGAAACGCGGCAGGCCTGAATGACGGCGCCACTGCGGCCATCCTGGCATCGGCCGAAGCCGCCGTCGAACTGGGCTTGCCGGTCCGCATGCGCCTGGTTAGCTACGCCTACGCCGGCGTTGAGCCCGAGGTGATGGGCATCGGTCCTGTTCCCGCCACGGAGAAGGCCCTGAAGAATGCGGGGCTCTCCATCGGGGACATCGGGCTGTTCGAAATCAACGAAGCCTTCGCCGTCCAGGTGCTGAGCTTCCTGGAACACTTCGGCATTGCCGACGACGATCCCCGGGTTAACCGTTACGGCGGAGCCATCGCGGTGGGCCACCCCCTCGC
This sequence comes from Arthrobacter sp. Hb9-2, assembly GCF_059091165.1. Taxonomy (NCBI): domain Bacteria; kingdom Bacillati; phylum Actinomycetota; class Actinomycetes; order Micrococcales; family Micrococcaceae; genus Arthrobacter; species Arthrobacter sp. Hb9-2. The sequence goes on from NZ_JBNHGJ010000007.1 coordinate 28,848, forward strand.
TTCATCCGGAGTGCGGCTCATGAACCAGCTGGCCCGGCAGTTCGAGGAAGACCCCTCGGTCCGTTACGGGATTACCACCATGTGCGTGGGACTGGGAATGGGTGCCACTGTTATCTGGGAGAACCCGCACCACGCCGACTACAGCGGAGCCCGGCCAGCGGAATCCGCCATCACCGAAGCCGTTTCCGAAGGAGCAGCATGAGCGCCGCAGATTTCACCAAGCTTGCCGACCTCTTCCCCCATGAAACCGTGACGCACTCCTATGTCCAGGACATCGAACTCCCGGGCCCGGCCGGAAAGCCCGGCCCCGGCACGTTCGCCCTCATTACGCTGGACAACGGCCTGGACCACTCCAAGCCCACCACACTGGGGCCCAACACGCTGGTGGAACTGGGCACGGTGCTCGAGGAACTCCGGGAGCGGGCACGCCGGGGCGACATCGTGGGAGTGGGTGTCACGGGCAAACCCTATTACCTGGTGGCCGGCGCCGACCTTTCTACTGTTAAGACCCTGGACAAACGCGAGCACGGGTTGTGGATGGCGCAGCTGGGCCACGAGGTCTACAGCACCCTGGCCAACCTGGGCGTGCCCAGCTTCGCCTTCATCAACGGCGCAGCGCTGGGCGGCGGCCTGGAGATAGCCCTCCAGTCCACGTACCGCACAGTGTCCACGGGAGCGGGGGCACTGGCGCTGCCGGAAGCTTTCATAGGGCTGGTGCCTGGCTGGGGCGGCGTCTACATTCTGCCCCGACTGATCGGCCCGGAAAACGCCGTGAAGGTCATGATCGAAAACCCCCTGAGCAACAACAGGACCCTCAGCGGCCCGGAAGCCTTCTCGCTCGGCATCGCCGACGCCATGTTCGAGCCTGCGGATTTCCTGGAGCAGTCCCTCGCCTGGGCCGCGAAAGTCATCACAGGCGAGGTGGCGGCGGAACGCCCCAACGCCGTCGACCCCGCAGATCCGGACACCGCAGCCCGCTGGGCGGCGGCCGTAGCTGCCGGGCGGGCACTGGTTGAAGCCAAAACGTCCAACGCAGCACCGGCGCCAGCCAGGGTCCTGGACATCCTCGAAGCCAACCGCACCATGAGCCAGACCGAGTCCGCGGCGCTGGAGTGCGAAACCCTCGCCGAACTCATGCAGACCGACGAGTTCCGCGCCACCGTTTACGCCTTCCTGGACCTGGTCCAGAAGCGGTCCAAGCGCCCGGCCGGCGCCCCCGACCGCAAGCTGGCCCGGCCCGTCACGAAGGTGGGCGTCGTTGGCGCCGGCCTGATGGCCAGCCAGCTGGCACTGCTCTTCGCCCGCCAGCTCAAGGTGCCGGTGGTCATGACAGACATCGACCAGGCCCGGGTGGACAAAGGGGTGGGCTACGTCCACGCCGAAGTGGACAAGCTCCTGGGCAGGAAGCGGATCAGCCAGGACGCCGCCAACCGCACGAAGGCGCTGGTCACAGGTTCCGTTTCCAAGGACGTTTTCGCCGATGCCGACTTCGTGATCGAAGCCGTATTTGAAGAGCTGAACGTCAAGAAGCAGGTGTTCGCCGAGCTCGAGGCCATTGTTACGCCGGAATGCATTCTGGCCACCAACACGTCCTCCCTGTCCGTCACGGCCATGGCAGAGGACCTCCGGCACCCGGAACGGCTGGTGGGCTTCCACTTCTTCAACCCGGTGGCCGTGATGCCGCTGCTGGAAATCGTCCGCGCCCCCAAGACCGACGACGCCGTACTGGCCACCGCCTTTGAGCTGGCCAAGTCCCTCAAAAAGACCGGGGTGCTTGTCAAGGACGCCGCGGCGTTCGTCGTCAACAGGATTCTGCTGCGGCTGATGGGCGAAGTGACGGCCGCCTTTGATGAGGGAACCCCCGCCGAGGTGGCGGACAACGCGTTGCGGCCCATGGGCCTGCCGATGACGCCTTTCACGCTCGGCGCCATGGTGGGGCTGCCCGTTGCCCAGCACGTCCAGGAGTCGCTGCACGCCGCGTTTGGTGATCGGTTTACCGTTTCTGCCAACCTGCAGAAACTGATCGACAACGGAGTGAAGAGCCTGTGGGCCCCCGGTCCGGACGGCGCACAGGAGATTCCACAGTCCACGTTGTCACTGATGTCCTTCGGGACCAGCCCCTCAAGCGCCGACGAAGTCCTGCGCCGCACCCAGGATGCCCTCGCCGAGGAAATCGGCCTGATGCTGGAGGAAGGGGTGGTGGCAGGGCCGGAAGACATCGACCTCTGCATGATCCTCGGCGCCGGCTGGCCGATGTTCCTGGGCGGCATCACACCCTACCTTGACCGGGTGGGCGCCTCCGAGCGGGTCAACGGCAAACGGTTCCTTCCGCCGGGTGTGGCGTCCCGGCCCGCCGGGACCCCAGCAGGCCGGCCCGCCAGCTGAGCTTGGCCTGCCCCGCCCAGGAGTTCGTTCACCAGCGCAGGGGCTTCGTCCGGTTCTTCCGGACGGAGCCCCTTGCCTTGGACGGGGCCGCTTGCCTTGACCGCGTCAGCCTCCCGGCAGCCGCCCGCCCTCGAGCGTCAACAGGCGGTCCGCCACGGTGCGGGCGTAGGGAACGTCGTGTGTGACCAGGACGACGGCGGCACCCGCCGCTGCGGCGGACCGTACTGCCTTGTCCAGCACAGCCAGGCCGTCACCGTCCAGGGCAACCGTGGGCTCGTCCAGGGCGATAACCGACGGCCTGCGGGCAAGGACCGTGGCCAGCGCCAGCAGCCGCTGCCCGGAGGCCGGCAGCTCGGCCGGGTGGTCCTGGGCAGCCCCGGAGAGACCAACGGCGGCCAGGGCAGCAGCGGTTCTTTCCGCCGCCTCGCCTGCACCGAACCGGCGGTCGAGGCCGAACCGGACCTCACGGGCAGCAGTCCGTTCGAAGAGCTGGTCGCGCGGGTTCTGGAAGAGAAGCCCCACGGAAGCGGCCACCTCCCCAACCGGCAGTCCGGCAATGTCCTTCCCGTTAACGAGGACGGAGCCGGACGTGGGCTGCAGCAGTCCGTTGAATTGGCGTAAGAGCGTGGATTTACCCGCACCGTTCGGTCCGGTCACGGCAACGATCTCCCCCGGCTGGAGCACAAGGTCGATGCTTTGCAGCACGGTGCCGTGCTGTTGCCCGCCGGCTTTACCACTGATTGCCCGGGCTTTCCTGCCGCGGCCTGCTGTGGCCGGGTAGGAGAAGAGGACGCCGCGGAGCTCCAGGACAGGGGCAGCAGCAGCCCTCACCTGGCGGGCGGCTGCCCGGGAGGCCGGCATGTTGAAATTCCTGTTCGCAACCGGACGCCGAATGCCGCCTGGCAGACGCTCCGGCGCCGTCATCAGTTCTGCGGGTGCGCCGCTCACCGCGACGGTGCCCGCGTCCAGGACAATCCAACCGTCGGCCTCGAGCAGCACCTCATCGATCGCCTGGCTCAGGACGACGACGGCGGTCCCGCCGTCCACGAGCTTGCGGAGCAGCAGCGCTAGCTCGCCCGCCCCGGCTGTGTCAAGGGAGGCAAAGGGCTCGTCCAGGACCAGCACCGCGGGCTCCAGTATGACTGCACAGCCGATTGCCAGGCGCCGCAGCTGGCCGCCGGAAAGCGTGCCCGGGTGACGTTCCAGCAGCCCGGCAAGTCCCAGCACCCCCGCGGTGCGATCTACGGCTTCGCGCATGGCGGCCCGGCCCCTACCGGCATTCTCCAGGCCGAACGCCAGTTCTTCGGCCACAGTGGCGCGGACCGTGGAAAGGGTGGTGGAGGCGTCCTGCGGAACGAAACCCACCCGCTCACCCCACCTGGCAGGGTCGATGCGGGGGTCGTGCGCGGTTCCGTTGAAGTGCAGGCGGGTTCCCGCGAGTTCGAGGTGTCCTGCCAGGCTTCCGCCTGCCCCGGGAGACAACCAGCCCGCAAGGAGCCGGCCAAGCGTAGACTTACCGCTTCCGGACCTGCCGAGGATCGCGGTGTACGTCCCGGGGGCAAATGAGACGTCCACGCCGCGCAGGACTGGCACGTCATCGTCGTGGAAGGCAAAACTCCGGATGCTGGCGGCGAGGGCACTGGAGGTCTTCACCTAGCCACCCGCCAGCCACAACCGGGCCGCCACGGCAGCCGCCGCGGCCAGCACCAGCAGGACACGGAGCCAACGCTCCACAACCGGATCCGGGACGTCCCGGTAGCTGGTGCGGTGGCCGGTGCCGCCGAAGCCGCGTGCTTCCAGGGCCGCGCCGCGGACGGCAGCGTCTTCCACCAAAGCAGAGACCAGCGGAACCGCCTGGAGCCGGAATGCGGCGACCCGGTGCAACAGGCCGCGCCGGATCACCAGCCCCCGGGATTCCTGGGCCTGCCGGATACGGTCCAGCCGGGACGTGATGGCCGGGAGCAGGGTCAGGGTTGACGCCAGCACGAAGGCAAACCGGCCCTGCACGCCTTTCGCGGAGAGCGCCGCGACCAGGTCCGGCACGCTGACACTGAAGGAGAACACCAGCAGGGCCAGGACGGCAGCCGAAACCTGCGCCGCCCGCTCAAATGCAAAGGAAAGCCCTTCAGCGGTGACGCGCGCAGGGCCCCACTGGGCGAGGATGATTTGCCCTTCCGGGAAAAAGAGGCCGTGCAGGACCAGCAACGACAAACACAGCGGCACCAGCACGGCAGCTGCCGCAGGCAGGAGCCGCCGGAGCGTGCCTACCACGGCCGAAAGGCCGAGGGCGCCCGCGATCACGGCGAGGGACAGCGGCCAACTGGCTGCCGCCGTCGTCATCACCGCCGTGCTGCCGGCAGCCGCGAGGGACGTCAGCGGATGCAGTCGCATGGGCAGGAGGTCAGGAGTCCTGTCCGGGAGTCCGTCCGGCCAGCACACGGTGCCGCCGGACAAACGGGAACTGCAGCGTTGCACGGCGGGGCAGGGCGTAGACCAGCACGGCCACCACGGTAAACACGATGGCTTTATCCATGGGATCGGAGATCAGGGCCTGCTTGGTGATGGCGGCGAGCAGGGTGTCCCCCATGGAGCGGAAGGCGCTGACGATGGCTCCGGTGGCAACCCCGGACGTGCCGCCGAAGACGAAGGCCGCCACCGGGGCGGACACGACGCCGCCGATGATCCCGGTAGCGAATCCGGCTACGGGCGCGAGGTAGAAACGGCGGAAGAGTCCGTAGCGTGCAGCCACGCCCGCGAGGCAGCCGATAAGTGCGGCACCGGCGGCGAAGGGCAGCACCGTCGGGTTGAAGAAGGACCAGACGATGCTGCTCAACGCGCCGGTTGCCGCGCCGGCCGCCGGCCCCGCGAGGACCGCGATCAGTACGGTACCGATCGCATCGAGGTAGAACGGGACCAGGGTGCTGCCCACGAACTGGCCGAGCACGATGTTCAGCACCAGGGCAACGGGGATCAGCACCACGGTGGACGTCGGCAGGGCCGGCAGGACAGCAACGATGAGCAGAACGGCGCCCACGAGGAAACCGGACAGGGCGATCAGGGCGGAGGCGCTTCCCGGCCCGCCAGTGATGTCGGTGGGCTGGTTGAGGACCAGGTAGATGTAGGTGCCGGCGATGGCCAGGGCACCGAGGATTTCCAGCAGCCGGCGTTTGCGGGCGGCGGCCGGTGCCGGAGATGGAAGCGTCAGGGAGAGCGATGACATGGAGTTCCTTCGGGGTGCGCACGGCCGGCCCGGGAATCCGGGGCCGGAATGGAACGCTGCCTATGTCACCTCGGCAGCTGCCGCCAGGCAGCTGCGCCTGTCCGGTCCGCGGACTATTCTACCGCGGCAGTCCGGGGGCTTTACGAAGTTGTTGGGCTCAGCCCAGACGCCGGGCGAGGCCCCCGACGGCGGACACCAGCTCCCGAAACGCAGCTTCCGGATAGTTGGTGGACACCACACGGGCGTTTGGCGGCTGGCCCCAGAGCCCGCGGAAGTCAGCCACGGTGGTGCCGATCAGCATCCGGGAGCCGGTTTCCACGTCCACAGTTGCCGGACGGGCTTCGAAGTCGAGCGTGCCGGCGGCAACTCCTGCGGCGAAGTAGTCGTGGACGTGGGCCAGGTAACCCTGGTCGTAGTGGCGGTGGAACTCGAAATAGAACCGCAGCGCATCGGACAGGTGCCGGATCAAGGTGTTGTCCGACGTGCTGGGCTGGCCCTCGGGCTGTTCCGGCAGCACCAGTTCAGGCACCGTTGCCCCGGCCGCCTCAGCCAGTTGGCGGACATGCGCGGGGTGGAGCTCCATCCGCTCCGTGGTGTCCAGTGAACAGACGATGGGAAGCTTTTCCAGCGGCCGGCCCTGGAACGCGGCATAGACTTCCTTGGCCGCGTGCGGGTCCACGTGCGTGTTCCATTCCGCGGTGGGCGTTGTATTGCCCTGGTGGTAGAAGCTGCCGCCCATGATCACCACTTTGGCCAACAGTTCCGGCAGCCGGGGTTCCTTCCGCAGGGCCAGCGCGAAGTTGGTCAGGGGTGCGGTGATGAGGGCGGTGAGCTCCCCCGGACGGGCCCTCGCGTGCTCCACCCACAGGTCGACGGCGTTCCGCTCCGAGACTTGGCCGGCCGGTTCCGGCAGGACGGCGTGGCCGATGCCCTGCGGACCGTGCGTTTCGGGAGTGGTCAGCAGCTCAATGGCCAGCGGCTCGCGCGCACCTATGGCCACTTCCACTCCCTTGCGGCCGCAAATTTCCAGCAGGGCCAGGGTGTTGCGCGCCACCTGGTCCACGTCAACGTTTCCGGGGGTGGCGGTGACGCAGACGAACTCGGCGTCAGGCAGGGCGGCAAGGTAGGCCAGGGCCAGGGCGTCGTCGATACCCGTGTCCACGTCCAGCAGGAAGGCGGTCATGACGGTCCTAGAACAGAGCTACCTTCGGGGCGGCAGGGAAAATACTGTCCAGCTCGGCGAGGTCCTTTTCCGTGGGAAGCCAGTCCGCTGATTCCGCGTTCTGCCGGACCTGTTCGGGCCTTGTGGCGCCCGCGATGACGCTGGCCACGGCCGGCTGTGCTGCCAGCCAGGAGAACGCAACCTGGATCTCGGTCAGTCCGCGTTCCCTGGCAAAGCTGCTGAAGCTGTCCAACTGGTCCCAGTCGGCGTCGTGGACCAAATGTGTGCGGGTGTGGCTCAGCCGGGAGCCGTCCGGGGCGTGGCCGGGCGCGTACTTGCCGGTCAACAGGCCATTGGCGAGGGGGAAATACGGCAGGACGCCCAGTCCGAACTCCGCTGCGGCCGGCGTTACCTCAAGCTCGGCCCTGCGGTCCAGGAGGTTGTAGTGGTTCTGGGTGGAGATGAAGCGGGCGCTACCCATTTCGCGGGCCACGTACTCCGCCTGCGCGATCTGCCAGCCGGCCCGGTTGGAGTGTCCGATGTAGCGGACCTTGCCGCTGGTGACCAGGGCATCCAGGGCGGACAGGGTTTCGTCGATGGGAGTGAGCGGATCCGGGGTGTGGAACTGGTAAAGGTCAATCCAGTCGGTGCCCAGCCTCCGCAGCGAGGCCTCCACCGCCTGGATGATGTAGCGGCGCGAGCCACGGGCACCGAAGTCCGGGCCGCTGGCCCCCTTCATGTCCATGCCAAACTTGGTGGCCACGACGACCTCGGCCCGCCTGGTGCCGAGGGCCTTGCCGAGCATCGTTTCGCTGAGGCCAGGCTCCCGGCCGTAGGTGTCGGCGACGTCGAACAGGGTGATCCCGGCATCCACCGCCGCGCGGACCACCGCGTCCGTGGCCCCCTGCGTCTCGGTGGCAGTGTTCGCACGGCCCAGGTTGTTGCAGCCCAGCCCGACGGTGGAGACGGTGAGGCCGGACTTTCCGACGCGGCGGTAGGTGGTCACATACGCTCCTAGAGGCTGAAGGTGTTGGCGGGCTTGGCCGAGTGCTTGAGCTTGAAGTTTTGCGGATCGCTGTAGGGCGCTGCGCCGATGCTGAGCTTGGTGAAGTCCAGGTCCTCGCCGCGGCTGCAGACCTTGATGGCGGCGACTGCCTTGTTGACGTCCGGGCAGAGACAAAAGATGTTGAGTTTGTAGTCAGTGAATTCAGAGCGTTCCACCGTGCCGAGTCCACGCCAGGCGAGATGGCTGATCAGCGCGTCCGTTGCCTTTTCTTCGAGGTAGCGGTCCCTGTCGGTGCCCTCCCGGGTTTTCAGCGCGAACTGGGCCACAACCCAGAACTGTTCCTCGTCCGGAATTTCCGCGTAGCCGTCCTCAGCGCACTGGACTGCAAATGCGTCCAAAAGGCCCTCGGCTGCCTCCGGGTCCGGTACGTCGGTCTCCTCGGTTTTGCTCTGGTGCCCCACAGCCCCGTAATTCATCACGAACTGGTTGTAATCCTCATCGAACCAGGCCTCCCGGAAATGGAGGGTGCCCTCTTCGTCGCGTTTGTAGACCCTTACAATGCCGCTCATGACCGTCCCTTTGTAAACCATTCGACGTCGGTGCCGTCGAAGGGTGCCTGCTGTGCCTCGACGGCCTGGTAAAGCTGGTCCGCGCAGGCCTCGAGTGTTTCCACCAGGGCTGCGGGGTAATCCATGGACACGCGGTGTTCGGCGAACTCGTCCTCGTCGTCGATGAACACGCCGCGGCCTGTTGTCCGGACCACGTCCAGGTCCATGTCGATCACGTGGAACTCCGTGACGCCCGGCCGGATCCGGTGCCATTCGTGTGCCACGGCCAGGTCGATGTAGATCCGTACACCGCCGGGGTGGGCGTCGTCATAGAACGTGGCCACCCAGTCGCCTTCGCGCGGGACCAGGAGGACGGCGTCGGACCTGGTGTAGAAGGCGGCACCGGGACGGGAGCAGAATTCGTTGGTTCCCTGGAAGATCCACCAGCCGTGGCGGTCCTCGCCCAGGTAGCGCCCGGGGACAACCCAGTGCGCCTTGCCGTTCCATTTCCGGTTCCGGGCGACCACCAGCTGGCCGGGCTCAAGGTGCCGCGGTTCGCGGCTTGGTCCGGCCTGGTCCTCAGCTTCCGGCTCGGCCACCACACCCGGATACTTCAGTAGGTCCTCGCCCCTCACAGGATCGGAAGGCTGCCGGTGGTGGGGTGCTGCTGGCCTGGCAGGGGACGCGCAAAGGGGACCTTTGTCCCGAGAACCTGGGCAACGACGTCGTGCGTTATCTGCTGGGCAGTCAGGCCCACACGTTCCAGGACCTGGCTGCGGGTGCCGTGGTCCAGGAACTCAACCGGCAGGCCCACCTCGTTCAGGGCGGTGTCCACGCCGGCTGCACGCATCTCCTGGCGGATCCGTGAACCCACGCCGCCGGCACGCACGCCGTCCTCGATGCAGATGACCAGGCGGTGGTGCGATGCCAGCGCGATGATGGACCGCGGAACGGGAAGAACCCAGCGCGGGTCCACCACCGTGGTGCTGATGCCCTGCGCGCCAAGCCGGTTGGCTACGTCGAGGGCGAGCTCGGACATGGCGCCCACGGAGATGATCAGGACGTCATTCTCCGTGGAACCGCTGGGCCTGCGGGACAGGATGTCCACGCCGTCGCTGAGGCGTTCCAGCGCTTCGACTTCGGCGCCGACGGATCCCTTGGAGAAGCGGACCACTGTGGGAGCGTCGCTGATTGCCACGGCTTCGCGGAGTTCCTCGCGCAGCCTGCTCGCGTCACGGGGTGCGGCCAAGTGGAGGCCCGGGACAATCTGGACCATGGACATGTCCCACATGCCGTGGTGGCTGGCGCCGTCCGGCCCGGTGACGCCTGCGCGGTCCAGGACGATAGTGACGCCGGCCTTGTGCAGGGCAACGTCCATCAGGAGCTGGTCGAAGGCCCGGTTCAGGAAGGTGGCGTAGACGGCAACCACGGGGTGCAGGCCACCGAAGGCCATACCGGCCGCGGAGGTCAGGGCGTGCTGTTCGGCGATGCCGACGTCGATCACCCGGTCCGGGTGCCGGGCCGCGAACTTGTGCAGGCCCACGGGAATGAGCATGGCGCCGGTGATGCCGACGACGTCCTTCCGCTCATCGGCGATCGCAGCGATCTCGTCAGCGAAAACGGAGGTCCAGGACTGGGCCCCGGCGGTGCCGGTGGGTTCCCCGGTTTCGGGGTCGATGATGCCCACAGCGTGGAACTGGTCCGCCTCATGCGCGCGCGCCGGAGCGTAGCCGTGGCCCTTTTCGGTCATGGCATGCACGATCACGGGCCCTGCGTAGTGCTTTGCCGTGGCCAGTGCGTGCTCCATGGCCTCGAGATTGTGGCCGTCCACCGGGCCGATGTACTTCATGCCGAGGTCTTCGAACATGCCTTGCGGCGCCCACCAGTCCTTGATGCCCTTCTTCATGGCATGCAGGCTCTTGTAGGTGAACTGGCCCGCTGGGCCCCCGTCCTGGAGCTTCTTCTTCCACCAGTCCAAGGCGCGTTCGTACGCCGGCGTGGTGCGGAAGGAATCAATGGTGGGGCGCAGGGACGCGAGGTAGTCGGCAAAGCCACCCACTGTGGGGGCGTAAGAGCGGCCGTTGTCATTCACTACGATGACCACGCGGCGCCGCTTGTCCGCGGCGATGTTGTTGATCGCTTCCCAGGCCATGCCCCCGGTGAGGGCACCGTCTCCGACGACGGCAACGACATGCCGGTCGCCTTCACCGGTGAGCTGGCGGGCGCGGGAGATACCGTCGGCCCAGGACAGCGACGATGAGGCGTGCGAGCTTTCCACGATGTCGTGCTCGGATTCGGCACGGGACGGGTAGCCGGAGATGCCGCCCTCCTGGCGCAGGGTGCTGAAATCCTGGCGGCCGGTCAGCAGCTTGTGGACATACGACTGGTGGCCGGTGTCAAAAACGATGCTGTCGCGGGGCGAGTCGAAGATGCGGTGCACGGCAAGCGTCAGTTCCACCACGCCCAGGTTGGGACCGAGGTGCCCGCCCGTCTGGGAGACGTTCGTGATCAGGAAATCCCTGACCTCCGAAGCCAGCTGTTTCAGCTGTTCTTCGGACAACTCGTTCAGGTCCTGCGGATTCCGGATGGTGTCCAAGATTCCCAATGACCCCTCCTTCGGGTGGTAGACGTGCCGTTTAACTCTAACGCCTCGGTCCGCAGGACCAGACGCACCAGCAAAGCCGAAGCCCCGGCTGGTCGGTGACCGGCCGGGGCTTCGGAAGGTGGTGCCTGCTAAGCAGTTACCGCTAGTTCGCGGAGATCTGGCGCAGCACGTACTGCAGGATGCCGCCGTTGCGGTAGTAATCCGCTTCACCCGGGGTATCGATACGCAGGACGGCGTCGAACGACGTCGTGTTGCCGTCCTCGCCAGTTGCGGTGACCTTGAGCGTCTTCGGCGTGGTGCCCTCGTTCAGGGCGGTCACGCCCTCAACCGAGAACGTCTCCGTGCCGGACAGGCCCAGGGTGGCAGCGGATTCGCCGGCCGGGAACTGCAGCGGCAGGACGCCCATGCCGATGAGGTTGGAGCGGTGGATGCGCTCGTAGCTCTCGGCGATGACAGCTTTGACGCCCAGCAGGGCGGTACCCTTGGCAGCCCAGTCACGGGAGGAACCGGAACCGTATTCCTTGCCTGCCAGGACCACCAGCGGGGTGCCGGCTGCCTGGTAGTTCTGCGCGGCATCGTAGACGTAGGCCTGCGGGCCGCCTTCCTGGGTGAAGTCGCGGGTGAAGCCACCTTCGACGCCGTCCAGGATCTGGTTCTTGATGCGGATGTTGGCGAACGTTCCGCGGATCATGACCTCGTGGTTGCCACGGCGGGAACCGTAGGAGTTGAAATCCTTGCGCTCCACGCCGTTGGCCAGCAGGTACTGGCCGGCAGGGGTGTCGGACTTGAAGGAACCGGCCGGGGAGATGTGGTCGGTGGTGACCGAATCGCCCAGCTTCAGGAGCACGCGGGCGCCCGTGATGTCCTTGACCGGCTCAGGCTGTGCCTGCATGCCCTCGAAGTACGGAGGCTTCCGGACGTAGGTGGAGTTCGGATCCCACGCGAAGGTGTCACCGGCGGGCGTGTCGAGCGCCTTCCAGCGGTCGTCACCCTCGAAGACGCCCTCGTAGCCCTTGGCGAACATTTCCTTGTCGATCGAGGAATCGATGACCTGCTGGACCTCAACCGGGTTCGGCCAGATGTCCTTAAGGAAGACATCGTTGCCGGCCTGGTCCTGGCCCAGCGCGTCGGTTTCAAAGTCGAAGTCCATGGAACCCGCCAGGGCGTAGGCGATGACCAGCGGCGGGGAGGCCAGGTAGTTCATCTTGACGTCCGGGTTGATGCGGCCTTCGAAGTTGCGGTTGCCCGAGAGGACAGCCGCGACGGCGAGGTCGTTCGCCTGGATGGCTTCCGACACTTCGGCTTCCAGCGGGCCGGAGTTGCCGATGCAGGTGGCGCAGCCGTAGCCCACGATGTAGAAGCCGAGCTTCTCCAGGTAGGGGGTCAGGCCGGACTTCTCGTAGTAGTCCGTTACAACCTTGGAGCCCGGTGCAACAGAGGTCTTGACCCACGGCTTGGACGTGAGGCCCTTGTCGACGGCGTTGCGGGCCAGGACCGCGGCGGCCAGCATGACCGACGGGTTGGACGTGTTGGTGCAGGACGTGATGGATGCGATGGTGACTGCACCGTGGTCCAGCTCGAACTCGCGGCCGTCAGCCATCTTGACCGGAACGGGCTGGGAGATGCGGCCCGCTCCCCCGTGGCCTGCCGAGTACTTCGGGGGCTCCCGGTCTGTGTCGGAGATGTGCGTGGTTCCGGCGGTGAAGGAAGGCGAGTCGGAGGCCGGGAAGGTCTCCTCAAGCGATTCGTCCAGGGTACCGGCGTCGGCCTCGTGCGAGACGTAGTTCTTCAGGTCGTGCCGGAACTCGTCCTTGGCCTCGGTCAGTTCGATCCGGTCCTGCGGGCGCTTGGGGCCGGCGATGGACGGAACAACCGTGGACAGGTCCAGTTCGAGGTACTCGGAGAACTTGATCTCGCGGGAAGGATCGTGCCAGAGGCCCTGTTCCTTGGCGTAAGCCTCAACAAGGGCCACGTTCTGGTCTGAGCGGCCGGTGAGGCGCAGGTAGTCCAGGGTGACGTCGTCGATCGGGAACATTGCAGCCGTGGAACCGAATTCCGGGCTCATGTTGCCGATGGTGGCGCGGTTGGCGAGCGGCACAGCGGCCACGCCTTCGCCGTAGAACTCCACGAACTTGCCCACGACGCCGTGCTTGCGGAGCTGTTCGGTGATGGTGAGCACCACGTCGGTTGCGGTGGCGCCGGCAGGGATGGATCCGGTCAGCTTGAAGCCCACAACGCGCGGGATCAGCATTGAGACGGGCTGTCCCAGCATCGCGGCCTCGGCTTCGATGCCGCCGACGCCCCAGCCGAGCACACCCAGGCCGTTGACCATGGTGGTGTGTGAGTCGGTGCCAACGCAGGTGTCCGGGTAGGCGCGCAGGGCGCCGTCAACCTCGCGGGTCATCACGGTGCGGGCCAGGTACTCGATGTTGACCTGGTGCACGATGCCGGTTCCCGGGGGAACCACCTTGAAGTCATCGAACGCCGTCTGGCCCCAACGCAGGAACTGGTAACGCTCCCCGTTGCGCTGGTATTCGATCTCCATGTTGCGCTCCAGCGCGCCGGAGTTGCCGAAGGCATCGATCTGGACCGAGTGGTCGATCACCATCTCTGCCGGTGCCAGGGGGTTCACCCGCTTGGGGTCGCCGCCCAGTTCCTTGACCGCTTCACGCATGGTCGCCAGGTCAACCACGCAGGGAACGCCGGTGAAGTCCTGCATGATCACGCGGGCTGGCGTGAACTGGATTTCTGTATCGGGCTGGGCGTTGGGATCCCAGCCTGCCAAGGCGCGGACGTGATCGGCAGTGATGTTCGCGCCGTCCTCGGTCCTCAACAGGTTTTCAAGCAATACCTTGAGGCTGAACGGAAGGTTTTCTGAACCTTCAACGGAGTTCAACCGGAAAATTTCATAATCGGTTCCGGCTACATTAAGTTTGCCTTTTGAACCGAAGCTGTCCACAGTGCTCATCGCAGGACTCCTCTCGCAACAGTTTCATCTTTGTCGCGCGGTTGACCGCCTGCTAGTTAGGAGGCCCTAATTAGTGCGGGGCCTGAAAATTGCACACGGCCGGCCGTGATTACGGAGCGCGACGTGGGACTACTACCGCCATAGTAGTCGATCCCGGTTCCGGTATCAGGGACCTGGAGTCAGCAGCGCAACTGTCTCCAGGTGGTGGGTGTGGGGGTAAAGGTCGAAGGCCCGAAGGCCTGCAAGCTCCCAACCTGCCTGCCGGAAGTAACCCACATCCCGCGCGAACGACGCCGGATCACACGACACGTAGGCAATGGCGCGCGGGCGCGCCGCAACCAGCTGGTTCACCACGGCCTTTCCTGCGCCGGCCCGGGGCGGATCCAGGATCAGGGCGTCGAAGTCCCGCGGTTTCTGGCGCAGGACCCGCTCGACGCGGCCCTGGACAATCTCCACCTGGGGTGCCGCGTGCAGGTTCTTCCGCGCGTCCCGGCTAGTTCCGGGAGCGCCCTCCACAGAGAGGACGGAACCCGTCTCCCCCACCGCATCGGCCAGGACGGCAGTGAAGAGGCCGGCTCCCGCGTAAAGGTCGGCCACCACCGCGCCGGGGTGGAGAAAGCCGCCGCCCTGCAGGAATTCTGTGACAGCCCCCACAAGGGTCCCGGGCGCGTCGCGGTGGATCTGCCAGAACCCGGCGCCGGTCACGCGGTACTCGTGGCCTGCGGCGGATTCCTGCACCCACAACCGGCCCCGCACCTGCTGCACCTCCTCGGTGGTGGGGTCGAAGGAGGCAACGGAAACGTCAGCCGGAAGCTGGGCCGCAATCGCGCTCAGGCGTTTGGGCCTGGTTCCCTCGGCCGCTGCCAGCAGCACCAAAGGCCGCGAACCATTCGCCGGTGCGGCCACCTCGACGCGGTCAACGCCCTGCAGGTCGAGGTCCCACAGGCCAAGGTTGTTGATGGCGTCGATGGCCAGCGGCATCTCATGGATGGGGATGATGTGCCCCGACCGGTGCGCATGCATACCGAGCTTGCCGCCGGGGGTGACCGAAAAACTTGCCCGCGTCCGCCAGCGGAGGCCGTCGCGGCCGGCGCCTGTTGCCTCGGCCCCTGCATCCGGCGCCGGGGTGGGGCGGCCCACGGCTTCCACCGATCCGTCCCAGCCGTCCGGGAGCTGTTCGACGCCGGCGAGCCGCTTGAGCTGTTCAGCAAGCACGTCTGCCTTGAGGCTGCGTTGGCGGGCCAGGGTGATGTGGCCGAACTCCGCACCGCCGACAGGCGGACGTCCGTGGCTCCAGGCGCGGCGCGAATCTGCAGGGCGCCAGAAGTGGTCCACGCGGTCCGGTGAGGCTTCGAGCACCTCAACAACGTCGGCGCGCCAGAACTTGGCCTTGTCGTCGGCGTCCGTCAGCCGCGCCCGCACTTTTTCGCCCGGGATGGCATGCCGGACAAAAATGACGCGGCCTTCGTGCCTGGCGACGCAATGGCCGCCGTGAGCCACCGGTCCGACGTCGAGCACTACTTCCGTGCCCGCTTCTCCGGTCAGTGCCGGCTGGGTTTGTGTCTTTGCAATCATTGGATGTCCTGCAGGTTCTTTGCTTCTTCGGATGATTTCAGCTGCCAGGGAACGCTGGCGACCATAACGCCTGGTTCGAAGTGGAGCCGGGTCTTGATGCGCAGTGCGGTCTGGTTATGGACGAGTTGTTCCCACCACTTGCCCACGACGTATTCGGGGATGTAGACCACGATCAGGTCCCGCGGGGAGTCACGCCGCATCTGCTTGACGTACTCCATGATGGGGGTGACTGTCTCGCGGTAGGGGCTGGCCAGCACAGTCAGCGGCACGGGAATGTCAAGCTTCTCCCAGTCGGCTACCGTGCCTGCGGTTTCTTCGGGGTCGATGTCCACCGTCACCGCATCCAGCCTTGACGGCCGGGACGCCCGCGCGTAGGCCAGGGCCCGGAGAACGGGCTTGCGAACATGCGACACCAGCAGCACGGCATGCACCCGGGTGGGCAGTGCACGCGGGGACGAGTCCTCATCCACCGCCAGTTCCCTGGCCACGTTGTCGTAGTGGGCCCTGATGCTCCACATGATGAGGAAGAGGACGAACATGGCAAGCAGGGCAAGCCAGGCGCCCTGCTCGAATTTGGTGACCAGGACGATGACCAGGACCAGGGCGGTCATGCCGAAGCCGATGCTGTTGATGGCGCGGGACTTGAACATCCGCCGTCGGACGCCTTTGTCCCTGGCCAGCTTAAGCTGGCGGCCCCAGTGCCGGATCATTCCCAGCTGGCTGGCCGTGAACGAGATGAAGACGCCCACGATGTACAGCTGGATGAGCTTGGTGACGTCCGCGTTGAAAGCGAGGACGAGCACCAGCGCGCCTGCGGCGAGGGCGAGGACGCCGTTGCTGAAGGCCAGCCTGTCGCCCCTGGTGCGCAGCTGGCGCGGAAGGTAGCCGTCCTGGGCGAGGATGGAGCCGAGCACCGGAAAGCCGTTGAAGGCGGTATTCGCGGCAAACACCAGGATGATGCCGGTGGCGGCCACCACAATGTAGAACGGGACGGATCCGGGGCCGAAGATGGTCTGGGCGATCTGGCTGATGGCAGGGGTCTGGATGTAGCCCTCAGGAAGCGGACTGCCGTTCAGCAGGAACTCGGTGGCGGGGTCAAGCACGATGTGGACCTTGGTGGCGTTGGCCAGGTACATGATGCCTGCGAGCATGGATGCGCCGATCACGCCCAGGAGCAGCAGCGTGGTGGCCGCATTCTTGCTTTTCGGCGGCTTGAAATTCGGCACGCCGTTGCTGATTGCTTCCACACCGGTGAGTGCCGCGGCGCCGGACGAGAAGGCACGCAGCAGGAGGAAGGCGCCTGCGAGCCCCACCAGTCCTTCGTCGAAGCCGGGCGCCGGAACAATGGTGAATGCCGCGGAGGGTGCTTCCCCCAGTTGCCCGGTGGCCGCCTGGAAAATGCCCACCGCCGTCATGCCCAGGATGGATGCCATGAAGATGTAGGTGGGTACGGCGAACACGCTGCCGGCTTCTCTGACGCCGCGCAGGTTCACCAGCGCAAGGATCACCACACCGATCGTGGCGATCAGGGCCTGCTGACCGTGAAGGGCCGGGATGGCCGTGGTGACATAGGAGGCCGCCGAGGACATTGAGACCGCCACAGTCAGGACGTAGTCCACCAGCAGGGCCGATGCCACGGTGAGGCCGGCGTACTTCCCCAGGTTTTCGCCGGCGATCTCATAATCCCCGCCGCCGGAAGGGTACGCGTGGACGTTCTGCCGGTAGGAGGCTACGACCGTCAGCAGGACCACCATGACGGCCAGTCCCACCCAGGGGGAAAACGCCACTGCGCTGACACCTGCCAGCGCCAGGGTGAGCAGGATCTCATCGGGCGCGTACGCAACGGAGGACAGTGCGTCGGATGCGTAGACCGGAAGTGCGATCCGCTTGGGAAGCAGCGTATGGGCCATCCGGTCGTTCCGGAACGGCCTGCCCACGAGCACGCGCTTCGCGGCGTTCAATATTGTCAGCACTCCACAAAGCTAGTCTGATTCCCGGGCTGTGTCATGACAGCCTGTGGACAGCCGGATCCGGGACGCTGACGGTAGAGTTCTAGCGGCAGGACCGTGGGGAAAGATACAGAGGAGATACTGGTGGCGCATTTCGTGATCATGGGATGTGGCCGGGTGGGGGCGACGTTGGCGCATACGCTCGAAGACGCCGGGCACTCCGTAGCCATCATTGACCAGGACGACCGCGCTTTCCGCAGGCTCCGCCAGGGTTTCACCGGGCGCAAGGTAACCGGGGTCGGTTTCGACCGGGACACTTTGAAGCAGGCCGGCGTGGCCGACGCGTACGCCTTTGCCGCGGTCTCGAGCGGCGACAATTCCAACATCCTGGCCACCAGGGTTGCCCGGGAGACGTTCCACGTGCCGCACGTCGTGGCCCGGATCTACGATCCCGGCCGGGCCGAGATCTACCAGCGCCTGGGGATTCCCACGGTGGCGGCGGTCCGCTGGAGCGCGGACCAGGTGCTGCGCCGCATCCTTCCGGAACAGCACCTGGCCGGTGACTTCCGGGAGCCTTCCGGACGCCTGGTGCTCGCCGAGCTTGACCTCGACGCCGGCTGGATCGGCCACCGGATCAGCAGCATCGAAAAAGCGGCGAACATCCGCATTGCCTATCTCACCCGGTTCGGCGAAGGATTATTGCCCGACGCCGGTACCGCGTTCCAGGACGGCGATACCGTGCACGCAATGCTGCAGGTTGACCGCAGCGCCCAGGTGGCCCAGATCCTGGCCAAAGCCCCCGCCAAGGAGTTTCAGTGAAAGTCGTGATCGTGGGGGCCGGCAGTGTCGGTTCGTCCATCGCCAGGGAATTGCTGGCGCACAAGCATGAAATCCTCCTGATCGACCTGAAGCCGGAGGTTATTGGACGGAGCGGACTCCGCGGCGCCCATTGGTTGGTCGGCGACGCGTGCGAGCTGAGCACGCTGCAGGGCGCCAGGGTTGAGGACGCGGACGTGGTGGTATCGGCCACCGGTGATGACAAGGTGAACCTTGTTGTTTCGTTGCTGGCCAAGACCGAATTTGGCGTTGGCCGAACCGTGGGCCGGGTCAACAATCCAAAGAACGACTGGATGTTCAACGATTCCTGGGGCGTGGACGTCGCGGTCAACACGCCGCAGCTGATGACGGCCCTGGTGGAGGAAGCTGTGGAGATCGGCGACCTTGTCCGGCTCCTCACCCTCCAAACGGGTGTGTCCTCGCTGGTGGAGTTCACCGTTCCGCATGATTCACACGTGATCGGGCGGACCGTAGGGGACATCCGCTGGCCGGAGGACTCCACGCTGGTAGCCATCCTTCGGGACCACGCCCCGATTACGCCCAGCCGGGACGACGTGATTGACGGCGGTGACGAACTGTTTTTCGTCACCACTATCGCCGCCGAGGACGAGCTGCGGGGACTACTCTCCCCCGAATCCTTTGAAGCTCCGCAGCCCAGGCCTGCGGAAGACGCGGGGCACCTGGAGCAGCAAGGCCCCGAGGACGACGGGTTCGACGGGTAGGCGGCTAGCCTTTCGCAGGCGCGCCGTCCGCCGCCTCGTCAACCGGGGCCGGCTTGGTGACGAGCCATGCGATCCAAATTCCCAGGATGTACAGGGGCGCACCCATAAGGAGCCTGGTGGTGGCCAGCGCCGCAAACCCTTCCGGTCCCATGAGGTAGAGGGGAACCTGCACCACAAGCCTGAGCACCAGGACTGCCACGATGATCCAGGTGCCCAGCCGGTACGCCTTGAGCCGGGCCGGGTCCTTGCGCCAGTCCAGGCCCTCGTTGCGGATGAACCCGAAGAGCAAACCGGCCACCGGCCACTTTACGAGGATCGAAATCACCATTGCCACGATGTAAGCCGCATTGGTGAAGAAGCCCGGCAGGTAGAAGTCCTCGGCTTTTCCGGTGGTGTTGGCGAGCCAGGCGGAGATGCCCACACCCACGACGCCGGCCAGCGCCTGTGTCAGGGGACGCCGCTGCACCAGCCTGACCACAGTGAACACTGCGGCGATAGCCAGCGCAGCCACGAGCGAGATTGTGAGGTCCTGGGTGATGGTGTACGTCACGAGGAACAGCAGTCCCGGAAGGATGCTTTCGGCAATGCCCTGGACACCGCCGGCGCTGCGCAGCACATCCACCCGGCCGTCATGGGTCCGGTGCAGCCCTGCTTTTGCGGCGTAGTCTGCAGCGAGGCCAGCTACAGGGGAGGGTTCCTGGCCCACACCGTCCGGCAGCTTGTCCTGGTCAACGCCTTTCGGACCGGTGCCCTGAGGGGCTGCGCCGTTCGGACCTGTTGCACCGGAGGACGGGTTGGGCTCAGACGCAGTCATTCGTTCTCCTGGCGGGACAGTATTTCGTAGCGTGGATTGAACATGGTGGGCAGCCCGTCGACACGGGACAGCATCCCTTTGAGCCGCACTTCGGTGCCGGCGTCGATGCCCGGCACGCGCCGCCGCCCCAGCCACACCACACGAAGCCGCCCCCGGGGACTGGCCGCGGCCCCGGCTTCCGCGTCGCGGGGATCGGCGTCAGAGACCATGGCGCTGAAGGCCGCCGTCTGGTCCGCCGGAACATAGGTCACGGATTCGATGCGGCCCCGGCAGACCACACGGCCTTTGTCCGGCAGCCGGCTGAGTGGAACATCGTCGCTTCCGTTCAGCGGAGCTCCCCCGGGCGCGTTGTCAGCCAATCTGTGTAATTTCAGGACCACGTTCAGGTTCCTGAAGTGCGGGGGCAGCAGGCGGTGGCGTGGTGGTGGCGTCCTTGGGCAGCCGGAGCTGCAGCAGGTCGCGCGGCGGCATGGGGCTGTCGCCACGGATCACAACCACCTGGCGGAACAGCGCTTCGAGGGGTTCGGCCGCAGGGCGTTCCAGTGCCGCGGGTCCACCCAGTACGCCGCGCAGGAACCAGCGGGGGCCGTCCACTCCAATAAAGCGTGCCACCCGGTAGCCCTGGCTGCCGTCCGGCAGTCCGGCGGGCAGCTTGGCCACGAGTTCGGTTCCGAACGTGCCTTCGACCTCCTCGACCTGTCCGCCCTGGACTCCCACGGACTGGCCGATCTGCTCGCGGATTTCGTCCCAGAGCCCCTCGCTTTTGGGTGCTGCGAAGGCCTGGAGCTGGAGGCTGGAGCCGTTGAGGTCCAGGGTGACCGCGACGACGCGCTGCGTGGCCTCTTCCACTTCGAGCCGGAGCTGGAGTCCCTCGCTGGGGGTGATCAGGAGCGCGCCCAAGTCAACATAGCCATCGCGGCTGCTAATTTCAGATTCGTCGAAAGGGCCGTTCGAGCGGCTTCCGGAACTGTCCACTGCCTCTTCCGCAGTCTCTGCCTCAGCGGACAATTCGTCCGGTTCGGCTGCTTGTTCCTTCTTGGCTTTCCTGCCGAGCCCAAAGACCATTGGGGTTTCTCCTTATGTGTGAAGTTTTGCCGGTCCGGCCCGTGGGGGTCCCGCCGTCGTGCTCTGTTGCCGTCCGGCGTGCAAGCGCCGGCACGGCAGAACGGGTGAGGGAAGAGATAAGGGTCAGGCTTCCGGCAGGTTGAAGCCGCCGGTGGAGCCGAAACCTCCAGTGCCACGTACCGATTCGCTCAATTCGTTGACGAGGATGAACTGCGCGTACTCCACGCGCTGAATTACCATCTGCGCAATTCTATCGCCGCGGGCCAGTTCGATGCTTTGCTTCGCATCCGTGTTCAGGAGGGTGACAGCGATCTCGCCGCGGTAGCCGGCGTCCACGGTTCCAGGTGCGTTCACGATGGTAAGCCCGTGCTTCGTGGCCAGGCCCGAACGGGGATGGATCAGTGCGACGAAGCCTTCAGGAAGGGCGATGGCCACTCCCGTTGGGACCAGCTTCCGCTCCCCCGGCTGGAGTACAACGTCCACGCGGGCACGAAGGTCAGCGCCGGCGTCGCCCGGGTGGGCATAGGACGGGGCCTCCAGGTCCGGATCCAGCATCTTCAGCTGGACCTGCAGGGTGGGAGCACTTGAAGCCACGGCGGGCGCAGCGGTGCCGGCTGCGGTGGCTTCAACGTGGAAAGTATCTACTGTGGCGGGATGATCAGTCACAGTCACTCACTCTAACCCGCGCCCCCAAATCAGTCCTAGGGCAAGCTCCCGGTAGCGGCAGCGCCGGGGAACGGGATGCGGCACAGGAGCGCTTCCACCCAAGATGAAATAGCTGGACAAAGATGGAAAGCTGGGCATATGCCCGAATCAAGCTCCTCTGCGCCCGTTCCCCCGAAACCGTCTACCGGGGCTGCGGTGATCTATAGGGAGAAGCTCTGGCCCAACGTATGGATCTGGATCATTGCTGCGGGTGTGGCAGGAGCGGGCATCCTGGTATTTGCGCCCATCAGCACAGCAGCAGGTTTCACGGCCGCCGGGGTGCTGTTCGCCATCATGGCTGTTCTCCTGATCCTGTCCACCCCGGCCATCGTGGTCACGGACGACTCCCTGTCGGTTGGCCGGGCCACCATCGAGCGCAGGTTCGTGGGTGCCGTTGAGGCGTTCCGTGGTCCGGAAGCAACAGCCGAACGCGGGACCCGGCTGAACGCCCTGGCCTACCTCTGCATCCGCGGGTGGATCGATCCCGTGGTCAGGATCGAAATTACGGATCCCGCGGACCAGACCCCATACTGGCTGACCTCCACGCGGCACCCGGATGAAGTGACTGCGGCGCTGTCACGCCGGTGACCCGCCCGCCCGCCAGGCCGCATGTCGCCGTCGTGATAAATCCACCTCGGCTTGCCGGCTCACTCGACTTGCTGGCTGCTGCTTTTATCCTGCTCAGGGATCAGCCTTCGCACTCCTTGCAGTAGAAGCGCCCATCCTTTTCGCGGGCGATTTGGGAGCGGTGCCGAACAAGGAAGCAGGAAGAACAAGTGAACTCATCTGCCTGGGCGGGAACCACCTGAACCGTCAGTTCTTCGCCGGAAAGGTCTGCGCCGGGCAGCTCGTAGCCGGCGGCAAGATCGCTTTCGTCCTCGTCCACCACCGCAACGGGCTTGTCAGAGCGCCGGGTCTTCAGCTCTTCGATGGAATCCTCTCCGAGCTCTTCCTCAGATTTGCGCGGCGCATCGTAATCGGTGGCCATGGTCGCCGTATCCCTCTTCCTTTTGCCTGCCTGTGAACAACCCTTCATAACGCCGGATGTCCCTGGTTTGTGCCCGGCCGCGGCGGATCCCTCCCGTCCTCGGGCAAGCCCCTATAGCCATGCCCGGTCCGGAATATCGCGGCGCGCCCTGCCCCTTGAGCCAAAACGGGATCAGCGGGTGGCAGAGTTTCGATTGATAGTAATGCCAGGGTGGAGGATTTGTATGCAGGATCTACGGCTTGTAGGCGTACACGACGACGGGGCGCATCTCCTGTTGAGCGGTGCCGGCGGCGAGATGTTCCAGCTGCCGATCGACGAAGCGCTGAGGACCGCGACCAGGTCGGCCGGAAGGCCGCCGGCCGAGCGGTCTCCCGTTCCCATGTCGCCAAGGGACATCCAGGCGCGGATCCGGGCAGGTGCGACTGCTGCGGACGTGGCGGAACTCTCCGGCCTGCCGCTGGCCAAGGTGGAACGCTACGAGGGACCCGTCCTGGCGGAGCGCGAGTACGTCGCCCAGCAGGCACGGAAGGTCGAGGTCGCCTCGCCCTCGCCAGGTCACGACATCTACCGGTCCGCTTTTGGGGACAATCCGGCGTCGCTCGGTGACATGGTGACGCACCGGCTGTCCGCCCATGGCATTGATCCGTCCACTGTGGAGTGGGATTCCTGGCGGCGCCAGGACGGAACCTGGACGGTTTCAGCCAGCTTCGAGGCCAACACCGGCGGTACGGCCGGCGTCGGTGAGGAGCCGCCTGCCCTGTGGACTTTCAGTCCTGGCAGGAGATCCCTGCAGAACGCGAACCGGTGGGCGCAGCAGCTCAGCGAACTCGAGCCCTTGGATGGACCCGTCCCCGCCCGCAGGCTCTCTGCAGTCTCCGACCGCCCCTTCGACTTCGAAGCCGACGCCGACTCTGCGCGCTCTTCACCCCGGCCTGGTCCCGAAGCCGAGCCGGCGGACGGCAAGGAATCGGACGGACTCCTGGACATGCTCCGTTCGCGCCGCGGGCAGCGACTGGGCGTCGACGAGGATTCTGACGACGCCTTGGCCCTGCTCCTGACCCACGGCGTTCCCGCTGCCCACCCCAGGCCATCGGAAGTAACACCTGAACCGGAAGAGTCCGGCGACGAGTCGCAGGATGACACCCCCGAAGCCCCTGCCGCGCAGGCCAACTCCTTTACCCGACGCCGCGACGCCAGGCCTTCGATGCTGTCCCGGCTTAGCCTCATTCCCCCGCACCGGGACGCCATGGAAGACGCTTTGAAGCTGCACGACGGCGTGAGTACTGATACACGCGAAATCACCATTGTGGCGTCCCCCCGCAGGCCTTCCGGCAGCAGCCCCGAAACCGGGGACGCGGACGCCAGCGGCACCCGTGATGGCAGTGGCAACACCGACGGCAGTCCTGTTAGTGGCGGAGGCTTGAACGAGCTGCTGGGCGGGAATCCTCGGCGGCAAGCTCCGCGCAACGAAGACAACTCCCCTGTTACGGGCCAGCTTCCGGAGACGGGCGCCCCTGAGCGCCAGCCGGGCAGACCCAAGCGCTCCAGCGTCCCTTCCTGGGACGAGATCGTCTTCGGTACGCGGGGCGACTAGCGCTCCAGCTGCAAAATGTCGGAGCCTGAGGTTTCAATGGGTTCTGTGTTTCCTGACTAGGCGTGGGCCGCTAAGGCCAGCATCAGGTGCCACTCGGCGAATGGGTCTTCGGGCAGTTCGCCTTCGGGCAGGCCGGGGTCCTCAGGAATGTCGAAGTCCGGCAGGTCCTCAAGGTGCGGGTCCTGATATTCGGTTTCGGAAGAAGGCATGCCTTGTTCCGGCAGGCCTGGATTTTTGCTACACATATTGGATAGCTCGAGGTCCAGATGGGGCAAAGCCGGATGAGACATTCGTTGGCGTTGAACGCCGCCATCAGCGTGTTGCCCGTCCGCCATCCACTCCGGCGCCAGCCATTCCGGCCACACTGGTGGTTCCCAGTTCTGGTGTTCGCTTTTGTAGTGCCGGCCGGTGGGTGAGGTCCAGCCCGGTGGTTCGGTTGTGGTGGCTGGTGTTGGTTTCCAGCCGCTGGTGTGGCGGAGTTTGTGGTGTTTGCGGCAGGGCTGGCCGAGGTTGGATATTCCGGTGGTGCCGCCTTGGTGCCAGGCGAGGAGGTGGTCGGCTTCGTTGTCCAGGGAGTTGTTGCTGCAGCCCGGGAACGGGCATTTGCCGTCCCGCAGCCGCAGCCAGTTCCGCATGGCTTTGGTCAGCCGGTAGCTGGTCCGGCCGATCTCCAACGGTGCCCCGTCCCGGGGGTCCACCAGTACCCGGTAGAACGAGTCCGCTCCGTTACCGACGAGGTTCCGTGCCATCGACGCGGGGATGGGGCCGGACCCGTCCAGCACCGCCGGCTCATCGGTCAGGCCCAGCAACGAGAACACGGGCACGGTGACCAGGATCTGTGCCCGGGGTGCGGGGACCTGGGTGGTAGTGCCCAGAAGCCAGCCGGCAGCCACATCCGCCCGGAGCTGG
Source organism: Arthrobacter sp. Hb9-2 (assembly GCF_059091165.1). NCBI lineage: Bacteria > Bacillati > Actinomycetota > Actinomycetes > Micrococcales > Micrococcaceae > Arthrobacter > Arthrobacter sp. Hb9-2. The sequence continues at coordinate 53,900 of NZ_JBNHGJ010000007.1, forward strand.
GGCAGGGTCCGGGATTCGGCAGGGCCCTGCAAGCCCCGCGCTGCCGCCGTGAGCCGGTCCCAGATCGCCAACGCCTGGTCCGCGGGCAGACACGCGGCGGCGACCCAACCCATCCCGTCACCATCAAGCCAGTACTCGACCCGCCGGTCCGCCACACTCTTGGCGTGCCGCTTCTCCAGGCTCTCCGGGTGATGGCGTTCCCGCCAGGCCCGGGCCTTGGCTTTGAACCGGTACGCCGGCATCTCCCCGACCGTGGCGGCTGCTCCCGGTTTCGGCGTGTCCGGGTCCAGGAAGTGCGCCTCCAACGCAGCCGCCCCGTTACGGTCTAGGCTTGCGGTCTGGTCCACCATGGTCCGGGCGTGCGCCCAGAAAATCGTCCCGGCCTGCAAAGCAGCCAGGGTCCGGGGCAGGGAAGTGGTGAGGGCATGGGAGTCGGCGAGCAAGGCACCGGCGGCCCGGTCACCGATTGCCAGCACACACCCCACCTCCGCGACCAGGCTCCGCTCCTGCGCCGTCGCCTCATACGGAGACGAAGCAGGAGCGTTCAACGCTTTCGTGGCTTCCGCGAACACTGCCACGGCCTGTGCCTTCAGGGCCGCCAGCTTCGCTTCTGACCGGGCCACCGCTGCCAGGACATCCAAAGCCCCATCAGCAACCCGCTGCAACGGATCATCATCAAACCCAGCGGCAGACCCGGGATCAGCGGCACCGGAAACAGCAGTATCGCCACCAGCGAGCACCGCAACAAACGCAGCGACAGCAGCCACAAGGGCCGCCTCCGCCTGCACCACTGCCACGTTCGTTTCCATACCCCCGTCCTGGCGAGGGGGTCTGACAAAACAGGGCCCTACCCAGGGCTCAGGAAAAAACTTTCCGATTTTTCTAGGGAAACGGCGCGTCAAGGCAGCCAGTAACCGCGCGTCGCGGCGTGGCCCGCAGGCCGCAGCTGGCCTCGCCCGAAGTCCAGCGAAGGTGCCGTGGTCATTTGGGTAGCTTGGATGGGAGCGACGAAGGAGCAGCAAGCGGCAAAATGGCTCTGGTACCAAAGCTCAGCAACTCCCAGCGGGCAGGAGGTGGCGTCAGACCTGCCTCAGGTGCCGGTGCCAGAAGCGCAACCGTGTTCCGGCTCTAAGCCCGGGTAGCCCCGGCAGGTCCGGCTCCGCCCGATCCACGCCACAGGCAGGCGTCGACTTCGAACGGCAACAGCGGGTCCTGCTGGCCCATCAAAGCGGCGCCATGCGCGGTGACACGCCGCATGTAATGCCTGCGGCAGAGCGTTTCGTAGCCCACAACGGGGACGTGGTCGCCGCCGACGGGTGCCGCGGCGGAGTCTCCCGCCATGTCCACGTCGCCCACCACAACTTGCGCACCTTCGGTGACCATCACGCCGTCGACCGTCCGGGCATTGTGGGTGGCGCGCCGGCCGCACCAGCACAGCGCCTCCACCTGCAGCACCTGCACCCTGTCCGCAAGTTCCACAAGCCGCTGGGAACCGGGAAATAACCGGGTACGGAAATCGGCAGTAATACCGAACGCGAACACGTCGACGTCGATCTCGTCCACGACTTTCGCCAGCTGTTCCACCTGCTCGGGCGTATAAAACTGGGCCTCGTCGCAGATCAGGTAGTCCACCCGCTGCCCCTGCGTGCGCCGCAGCATGACTTCCTCCCAGAAGTCGGTGCTGTCCACCACTTCCACCGCGTCAGTCTGCAGGCCCAGGCGGCTGGAGATGCGCGATTCACCGGCGCGGTCGTTGCGGCTGAAGCGCACTCCGCCGCGTCCCCTGGCCCGGTGGTTGTGGTCCATTTGCAGGGCCAGGGTGGACTTTCCACAGTCCATGGTGCCGGAGAAAAAGACCAGTTCAGCCACGGCGGGAACTCTTGCCGCCGGCCGTGAAGCAGAGCAGGGGGACCTCCCGCTCGGCTTTGGTGAGCGAGCCGTGCTGGCCCACCACTTCCATGGCGCTGGGACGGACGCGGCGTGTGTCGTACAGGGCGACGGCGTCCCTCGCCGCGATCATGATGTCGCCGATCCTGCCCTCGACGGCGGGACGGACCGTGCCGAACAGGCCCGCAGCGAGTGCTTCCTCGCGGGTGAATGCCCAGACCTGCCCTCCGAAGCGTGCCTGCCATGCCGAGAGCAGGCGGTCCCGGACGTCCTCCCCTGCACCGTGTTCAAGGTAGAGATGGACCATTCGCGGCTCCCCTGCGGTATGCCGGACCCCTTCCACCAAGGCAGGCTCAGCGGAGAAATCGATGCGCTGCTGCTCAGGAACGTCCAGCATGCCGTGGTCCGCGGTGAGCAGGATCGTGGTGCCGGCCGGCAGGGAAGAGTTGAGCCGCTTCATGGTCGCGTCAAGCTCTTCGAGTTGGTGCTCCCATTGCTCGGACTGGCAGCCGTAGCGGTGCCCGGCCTTGTCCAGCTCGTTCAGGTAGAAGTACATCAGCGCGGGATTGGCGGCGGACATGGCCTCGGTCGCGGCTTCTGTCCGGGCGTGCGCCGTGGTGGCCGAGATAAATTTGCCGCCCCGCAAGGCGGCGCGGGTCATGGGCGAGCCCCCAAATTGCGGCAGGCTGACGGTGGTGACGTCCACGTGTCCCTCCGCGCGTTCCAGCACGGTGGGAAAGGGCTGCCACGTAGCGGGGTCAACGCCGGCATCCCAGTTCCCGAGCAGGTTGACTACCTTGTCCTGTTCCGGGTCCAGCACGTCATAACCCACCATGCCGTGCTGGCCCGGCGGGAGACCGGTGCCGAAACTGGCCAGGGCGGCTGCGGTGGTGGAAGGGAACGCGGAATCGAGCCAGACGGGAACAGCGCCCTGCCCGGCCTGGATGACTGAACGCAGGAAAGGTGTGTGGGCCGATTTCTGCTTCAGCAGGTTCCGGCCCAGGCCGTCCGCCAGCACCACGCACACGCGGGAGGCGGCAGGCAGGCCAAGGGTATTCTCAAACCCGTCCACCCCCAGGCTTGCCGCGGCGCTGGTGAGCACGTCGGCGATGGAGCGCTGGCCGTAGGCAGGCGCTGGCGGCAGGACAACCTGGGGCCGGGCGGAAACGTTAGGGTTCGGGTGGCGGTCTTCGGGCATCAGCGCTGCTGGTGCCCGCGGCTGAGGCGGTTGCCGAATACTCCTGGGCGCGGCCGCGGCGGCATCGACTGCACGTGGGGCTGCGGGGCCGGGGAACCGGTGTTCACGGCACGAAGTGCACGGGCGAAGAGCTTGGCGTCCTGAACTGCCTGCAGGCCGTCCGCCTCGGCGCTGATGCGCAGGACGATGTCCTCCTGCGCAATGGTCCCGCTGTAGCCGTGGTCGGCTTCGCACTGCGGATCGCCGCAGCTGGCAGGACCCATGTCCAGCCGCTGGCCACCGGACCATGCGATGGACAGCGTTACCTCGCGCACGGGGTCGGAGGGTTTGTAGTTCTGCGGCTGGGCGTACATGTAGCTCAGCACGACAGACCGGATCTGGGCCACGGGAACGGATTCAGTGGAGATTTGGGCGACGATCTGCTCGCCGGCCTCGTCCAGCTGCTGGTCGTCCACATGGGTGATCACCAGCATGTCCGAGGTCAGCACCAATACCGTGATGTGCCGCCGGACTTCAGCCCGGTCGAAGTGGGTTTCCAGGTGCACAAGGTGGGCAACACAGTCGCGGCCGTCCAAGGCGTCATCGACGACATCGGCCACGAGGCGGGGGTAGAAGCCCGCCTTCTGCAGCGCGCCTTCCAGGCTCTGGCCCTGGGCGCTGTGGCTGTGTGAGCTGTGCTGGCGGACTGCCTGGGTTTCATTGCCGGGCGTTTCGGGCGCCGACGCGGGAGGCTGTGAGCTCATTCCCCCATTTTCACAGATCGGCCGGTCACTTGCTAACCGCGTCAGCCCAGCATGGCCCGCCGCGCGCTGTCCGTCCGCTGGGCGGCATTGCCGATGCGGACGTCAGCAGCGAGGGTGGTGGCTCCCGAGGTGCCGCACAGGACGGGGTTGAGTTCCACCAGGGCGATTTCGGGGTGGTTGTCCTTGAGCCAGGCGAGGCGGCCGGCAAGGTCCTCAAGTGCCTTGACGTCCACGGCCGGCAGGCCCTGGTAGCCAAACAGCTTTTGGGCCGCCCGTGGGGCGCGGATGAAGTCGTCGACGTCGGCGGCGGAGAGCGGCGGGACGCGGTGCGCCCAGTCGTCCAGCAGGTTCACGGCGTCCCCGGCGAGCCCGAACGAGATCACCGGGCCCAGCAGCGGATCTTCGATGGCCCGGAACGTGCAGGCCTGCCCCACCGGCGCCATGCTTTGTACTTCCAGCGCGGGGTCCCCGTAGTTGGAGAGCACGCGCCGCATCTGCAGCACGTTCCGGCGCAGCGATTCCGCATCCTGGATGTCCAGGCGCACCCCGCCGAGGTCAAGCCGGTGCCGAAGCGCGGGATCGGTAGTCTTCAGCACCACGGGCCAGCCCAGGGCATCCGCAGCCTCAACGGCCTGGTCGGCGTTATCAAAGCCCACCGAAGGCAGCACCCTGATTCCGTAATGCCCCAGCAGTGAGGCCGCGGCTGCCGGGTCCAGCTTCTTCAGCTGCTCTCCTTTGACATCCCGGAGCAGGGCTTCGATTTCCGCCCGGGCAAGCTCGGGATTGCACCCTTCGGGTTCCACGAAATGCCCCTGGTCCCGGGACACCCATTCCGAGTAGCGGGCCACGGCGGCGAGCGCAGCCACAGCAGCCCCCGGATTGGAAAAGCAGGGGACGGCGCGTTCCGGGGACCCCAGCATTCCCTCCACCGATATGGAAGGGTCAAGGATGCCGGTAAAGGCAGCCACCACCGGCTTTCCGGCTGTTGCCGAGCATTCGGCCAGTACCTCGGCCATGCTGTCCACGGTTAGCCCGCGGGCAGGGAGCAGCGCCGCCACAGCCGAGTGGACGGCGTCGGACTCGAGTGTCTTGAGCAGGCTGGCCCGCAGGGCGGGCAGGGCAATCGACTGTCCGGCGTCGAGGTCCACGCCGGTGACCAGTTCTGCGGCGACGAGGCCTTGGGAAGCCGCGCTGTCCGCCACCACTTTGCCCAGCGCCTGGGAGTTGCTGAAGATGGCCAGTCCCGGACCGGCGGGGAGCGGCTGCGCCGAAACCACTTGGGCAACGTCCACCAGTTGCTCAATGGTTTCCACCCGGATGACGCCGGACTGGCGCAGCATCGCGTCCAGGGCGCCGGAGGGAGCCTGGGTTGTCCTTACGGCGTGCCCGGGCGGCAGGCGCAGCCCCATGGCATCGGACTTGGCCACGATGACGGGCCGGGTGCGCGCGAGACGCCGGGCCAGGCGGGAGAACTTGCGCGGGTTGCCGATGGACTCGAGGTAGAGGCCGACAGCGGTCGTATCGGGGTCGTCCTCCCAGTACTGCATCATGTCGTTGCCGGACACGTCGGCCCGGTTGCCGGCGGACAGGAACGTGGACAGGCCCAGCCGCCGCCGGCTGGAAGCGGCGTACAGCGAGACGCCGATGGCCGCCGACTGGCTGAACAGGCCCAGCCCGCCCCGGAGCGGCAAGGTGGGCGCCATGGAAGCATTCAATGACACGTCAGGGTTGGTGTTCACGATTCCCAGCGACGCCGGCCCAATCACCCGCATGCCGCTTGCCCGGGCCTGCCGCACCAGGTCCCGCTGGCGCAGCAGGCCGCGTTCGCCGTCGTCCGCGAAGCCTGCAGAGGCAACCACCAGCCCCCTGACGCCGGCGGCGGCGCAGTCCGCCACCACGGCGGGGACTTCTTCATACGGGACGGCGACGACGGCCAGCTGGACGGGATCCGGGACTTCGGAGAGTTTGCCGAAGGACATCATGCCGGCGAGTTCCAGCGCTTCCGGGTTGATGGCGTAGACGGGGCCGCTGAAACCGCCCTCGATGATGTGCTCCAGGAGCTGGTAGCCGACGGTCCCCCACTTGCGGCTGGCACCGATCACGGCAATGGACGACGGCGTCAGCAGGTCCCGCACGCTCCTCGCCTCCGCGCGGTGCTCCCGGGATTCCATTACGGCACGCGACTTCTCCGTGGGGTCGATGTTGAACTCAAGGCTGACGACGCCGTCGTCAAAATGCCGCCGGACGTCGTAGCCGGCCTCGGAAAATACCGTCAGCATCTTGCGGTTTTCCGGCAGTACCTCGGCGCTGAAGCGCCGGATCCCGTTTTCGTGTGCAGCGGCGGCCAGGTGTTCCAGCAGGATGGAGCCGATTCCGCGTCCCTGGTGGGAGTCGGCAATGTTGAACGCCACCTCCGCCTCGGTGGGGTCGTCAAGCCGGTCGTAGCGTCCAATTCCCACGATTTCGCCGCGGATGGTGATGACGAAAGCTACCCGGTCCTTGTAGTCAACCTCGGTGAAGCGCTTGAGCTCTTTGCTGGACAGCCTGGCCTTGAAGGCGAAGAACCGCATGTAGATTGAATCCTGCGACTGCCCCACGTGGAAGGCCTGGACAGCGTCGGCATCGGAGGGATGAATCGGCCTTAAGTGGGCTGTCCCGCCGTCCCGCAGCACGACATCGGCTTCCCAATGTTCCGGATATTCGCCGTCCCCGGGCTGATCCACCATAGGCTTAGCCTAGCCAAAAACTTCCGCAGCACACCCCCGTCAGCTGCACAGTACCGAAGAAGGATTTACCAACCCCCATGGCCCGCCGCCAAAGTTCCGCCCCCGCTGTGGATGACAGCTCCCCCTACACGGAGAACATCGTGGATATCGATGTCACCTCCGAAATGGAAGGCTCCTTCCTGGAGTATGCCTACTCGGTGATCTATTCGCGGGCGCTTCCGGACGCCCGGGACGGCCTCAAGCCGGTGCAGCGCCGCATCCTCTACATGATGAGCGACATGGGCCTGCGCCCGGACCGGGGACACGTCAAAAGCGCCCGCGTGGTGGGCGAGGTCATGGGCAAGCTGCACCCGCACGGCGATACGGCCATCTATGACGCCATGGTGCGCATGGCCCAGGACTTCTCGCTGCGGCTGCCGCTCATTGACGGGCACGGGAACTTCGGATCGCTCGACGACGGCCCTGCCGCCCCGCGGTACACCGAGGCCCGGCTTGCGGCTGCTGCCCTCACCCTCACCAACCACCTCGATGAGGACGTGGTGGACTTTGTCCCCAACTATGACAACCAGCTCACCCAGCCGGACGTCCTGCCTGCCGCGTTCCCCAACCTGCTGGTCAACGGCGCCACGGGCATCGCCGTCGGCATGGCCACCAACATGGCCCCGCACAACCTTGTGGAGGTCATCTCCGCCGCGCGGCACCTGATCGCCAACCCGGACGCCACGCTGGACGACATCATGCGCTTCGTTCCCGGGCCGGACCTGCCCAGCGGCGGGCGGATTGTGGGACTGGACGGTATCCGTGATGCCTACGCCACCGGCCGCGGGTCCTTCAAGACGCGGGCCAAGGTGGAGGTGGAACAGCTTTCCGCGCGCCGGACCGGCCTTGTGGTCACCGAGCTCCCCTACATGGTGGGCCCCGAAAAGGTTATCGAGAAGATCAAGGACGCCGTCAACTCCAAAAAGCTGACCGGCATCAGCGACATCGTTGACCTGACGGACCGCAAGCACGGCCTGCGCCTGGTGATCGAACTCAAGAACGGCTTCAACCCCAACGCGGTGCTCCAGCAGCTCTACCGCTATTCGCCGATGGAGGACTCCTTCGGCATCAACAACGTCACCCTGGTCGACGGCCAGCCGCAGACGCTCGGCCTGGTGCAGCTGCTGACCGTGTACGTGAACCACCGGATCGACGTGGTGCGCCGCCGGACCGTCTTCCGGCTGGGGAAGAAGAAGGACCGCCTGCACCTGGTGGAAGGCCTCCTCATCGCCATCGTGGACATCGACGAGGTCATCCAGATCATCCGGTCCTCGGATGAGGCCGCCGCCGCCCGGGCCCGGCTGATGTCCATCTACGACCTCACGGAAATCCAGGCGAACTACATCCTGGAGCTGCGGCTCCGGCAGCTGACCAAGTACTCGCGGATTGAGCTGGAGAAGGAACAGGACGAGCTGCGCCGTGAGATCGCTGAACTCGAGGCCATCCTCGGCTCCGAGGAACGCCTCCGGACCCTGGTGTCGGACGAACTTGGCGCCATCGCCGAAGAGCACGGCACCCCGCGGCGGACCGTGCTGCTCGAATCCGAGGCCGTGTCCCCCACTGTCGCGGCCGACCTGGCCCTGACCAACGGGAAGAAGGGCAAGGCAGTCCCGCTGGCGCTGGAAATCGCCGACGACCCCTGCTGGGCCATCCTGACCGCCTCGGGCCAGATAGCCCGCACCAGCAACCGGGAACCTCTGGCAGAGGCGGGGCCCAGGACCAAGCACGACGTGTACACCTCCGTCGTCAAGACGTCCGCCAGGGGCGAGATCGCCGCCGTCACCTCACAGGGGCGCATGCTCCGCCTGCAGGTGATGGACATGCCCGTCCTGCCGCCGGTATCCGGGCTGCCGAACCTCGCCGGCGGCGTTCCGGCCAAGGACTTCATCACCCTGCTGAAGGGGGAAACCCTGGTGGCGTTCGCCCCGCTCGACGAAGTGCTGGCCATCGGCACGGCCCAGGGAGTGGTAAAGCGGGTGCAGCCGGATTATCCGCTGAACCGCGAGGACTGGGAAGTCATTGCGCTGAAGGACAAGGACCATGTGGTGGGTGTCGCGCCGGCGGGAGCGGAGGATGCCGAACTCGTCTTCCTGACGAGCCAGGCCCAGCTCCTCAAGTTCGGCGCCGGCGTGGTGCGGCCGCAGGGGCGCACGGCCGGCGGAATGGCGGGAATCAAGCTCGCTGCGGATGACCGCGTTCTCTTCTTCGGCGCCGTCCAGCCCAAGGACGAGTCCGCCGTCGTGGTGACCATCGCCGGCACCACGGGGGCGCTGCCCGGCACGGCACCGGGAACCGCCAAAGTGACGGCGTTCTCCGAGTACCCCGCGAAGGGACGTGCGACGGCCGGAGTGCGGGCACACCGCTTCCTGAAGGGCGAGGATACGCTGCTGCTGGCATGGGCCGGCCACGGCCCCGCGAAGGCTTCCTCGGCGGCCGGCGTGGCCCGGTCCCTGCCTCAGGAGCACGGCCGGCGTGACGGTTCGGGGATCCCGCTGTCCCAGCCGGTCGAGGTGGTAGGCCCCGCCATGGCCTGGCCCGATCCCGCTTAGACTGCTCTCATGCCTATCGTGCCTGATGAAAAGGACTGGACCTGGGTCCTCACCCGTCCTTGCCCGGAGTGCTCGTTCGATGCCTCCACCGCCACGCCGTCCACCGTCCCCGGCAGTATCGGGAGCCTGCTCCCGCGCTGGCGCGCCGTGCTGCGGCGGCCTGACGTGGCTGAGCGTCCCGACGACCACACCTGGTCCGCTTTGGAGTACGCCTGCCACGTCCGCGACGTGTTCAGCCTTTTCGACCAGCGGCTGAACCTCATGCTCGATTCGGACGACGCACGGTTCGACAACTGGGACCAGGACCAGACGGCCATCGACAAGGACTACGCCAGCGCCGACCCCGCGGTAGTCAGTGCCGAGCTTGCGGCTGAAGGACAGCAGGCGGCGGAATCATTCGCGGCCGTCCGTGAATCGGAGTGGGGACGCAAGGGGCTGCGCAGCAACGGCTCGGAATTCACCGTCCTGACGCTTTCCCAGTACTTCCTGCACGACGTGGTCCATCACCTTCACGACGTGGACGGCTGATCCCCCGGCAACGACGCCACAAGGTGGTCACCCTGGCGCTCAGGACGGATGTGCCCTTCGCTTGTTTTTCCGGGACCGGGTGCAAGCACCAGGCGTTCATCCTCGGCCCGGATGTCGGCCGGGTTGTGCGTCACCAGGACGACGGTCCGGTGACGCAGTCCCTGCCGCAGGTCCGCCAGCATTGCCCGGGCCGACTCGGCGTCCAGGTGGGCCGTTGGCTCATCCAGCAGGATTACCTCCGCTCCGGTCATCAGCGTACGGGCCACGGCCAGGCGCTGCCGTTCCCCACCGCTGAGGAACGCCCCGCCCGGACCGATTCGTGTGTCCAGGCCCGCCGGCAGCCGCCCCAGCAGGCCGGCCAGGCCCACCGACGCCAGCGCAGCTGTCATGTCGCTGTCGGTTTCTTTCCCGCTTCCGGCGGTTCCGTTACCTGAGCCGGGCCGGCCCAGCAGCAGATTCCCCCTGATGGTGGAATCAAACAGGTGGGCCTCCTGGGGGCACCAGGCAGCCCGCCCGGTCACGCCCACCCGTCCGGCGGCAACCGGCAGGAAGCCGAGCAGCACCGACAGCAGCGTGGACTTCCCCGACCCCGATGGGCCGGTGACGGCCAGCCACCTCCCCGGTTCCGCCACGGCGTCCAGGCCGGAGAATACGGGAGCACCGCCGGGCCAGGCGGCTGAGAGGCCTGCCAGTTCGACGCCGGGACGGCCGCCCGGGCGGGCAGGAACAGTCTGCAGGCCGTCGTCATTGGCTTCCTGGGGATCATCCCGCACGCCAGGGTTCCGGGTTTCCGTCTCCAGTGCCCCGGACGCAGCCACGCGCTGCATCACTGTCCGCAGCGCAGGGAACTGGCGCACCGCCGTCGTCATTGCTGCGAACGGCTCCACCAGAGCCAAGAGCAGCAGGACCACAACGGCGGCCGTCGCCGGCGCGAGCTGGCTGGCGAGGACCGCCGGGCCCGCCAGCAGGGCAGCACCCAGGGCGGCGGCACCGCACGCTGCGGTGGTGATGGCCTGTCCCAGCCCGTCTGCCCAAGCCGAACGCTGGGAAGCCTTGGTGGCCTCGCGGTCCTCGGCCCGCAGTTCGTTGAGGACGCGGGGAGCTGCGCCGTTGGCGTGGAGTTCGGCACGGGCGTCAAGGGCTGCCGAAACTCGGCGCAGGACCCCGGAGCGGAGAAGCTGCTCGGCGGTGGCGGACTTGCGGTCGCCCCAGAGTGCGGCTGCCGGAGCGAGCAGGAGGCCCGCCACGCTGGCGGCGATCACCGCAGGAAGCGCTGCAGGAACCAGCATGAACGTGGTGACCAGGGCCAGGCCTGAAACCGCGAGCGCCGTGACCGGCGGCAGGACAACGCGCGGCAGGAGGTCGCGAACGGTATCGACGTCGTCAATCACCGTTCCGAGGACGTTGCCGCCCTGCAACAGACGGCGGAGCGGCAGCGCCCGCCGGCTCAGGGACTCCCACAGCCGGCCCCGCAACTGCGTGAGGGCAGCAAACACGGCATCGTGCAGGAGGAGCCGCTCACAGTACCGGAGCACAGCGCGGCCGATTCCGAAGAACCGTACCCCAACGATCGCGGTCAGCAGGTACAGGATGGGTGGCTGCTCGCTGGCACGGATAATGAGCCAGCCGGACAACCCGGACAGGGCGACGGCGAACACCGCTGCCAGGGTGCCCACCAGGGCCGCGGCGGCGAACTTGCCCCGCACGGGCGCCAGGAGTGCGGCCAGCAACCGGGCGGCACCGTGTTTGTCTGCGCCGTGCTCTCCGCCGCTTGCAGCCGAAGCTTCTGCAGAGCCCGGCTGCACCCCCGCAGGTAAATCGGGCACAGGAGGTGCCGGCGTGTTCCCGCTCACACTATGCGGGAGCGATTCCTCACCATCCGCGGGCTGCCCGGCAGCCGCGACCGCGGCGCCGTGCCCTCCCACCGGCACCAGGTGTTCCGCGAGGGCACGGGTGCGGTCCTCGTGCGCCACCAGGATGACAGTCACCTGTCCCCGGAGCTTCCTGATGGTGTCTTCCACCAATGCCGCAGATACGTCATCCAGGTGCGCCGTGGGCTCATCCAGCAGCAGGACGGTGGCGCCGGCCTCGATCCGCGCCAGGCCGCGCGCCAGGGCCACGCGGCGGAGCTCCCCCGGGCTCAGTTCCGCAGGATGTTTCGCAGCAAGGTGTCCGGCTGCAGCCCGGACCAGGCACGCGCGGGCTGCGGCTTCAGCTCCCTGGCGCCTCTGTTCAACTGTCTGGATGCCGGAACCGCCCGACAGGTAGAGCACAATCTCGTCGAGTACCGTCTCCGCCACCATGACCGGATGCTGCGGTACCCAGGCAATCCTGGTGCGGTCCAGGCCCGTGATGGTGCCGCTGACCGTGGTGCCAGCTCCGTGGCCGACGGTTCCGGCCAGTATGCCCAGCACCGTGCTTTTGCCCGCGCCGCTGGGTCCATCGAGCGCGGTGATCCTGCTCTGCGGTGCGCTGAAACTAAGCGGTCCGACGGCGGGCAGGGACCGTCCTTCATACTTCACGGTAAGACCGCTGACGGTAATGGGCGCGCCAGGCCTTCCGGCCGGGGCTGTCCGAATCGGCTGCGGCTCCGGCGCATGAGTCACTGCAGTTGTTTCGGCGAGCGCCACCCGGCCATCGTCGCTGGCATGGTGGGCCGTGCCCAGTTCTCGCAGCGGCAGGTAGCAGTCCGGTGCGAGGATCAGGGCCAGCAGGCCGGCCTCCAGCGGCATATCGCCGTGGACGAGTCGAACGCCAATGAAAACAGCCACCACGGCCACGGAGATGGTGGCGATGAGCTCCAGGGCAAGCGCGGAGAGGAATGCGGTCCGGAGTGTTCCCATGGTGCGCCCCCGGTATTCCTCGGAGATTTCCTCGAGTGCCCTGCGCTGGGCGGTGGCGCGGCCCAGGCCCACCAGGACCGGCAGTCCCTTGGCGAGTTCGAGCATGTGGGTGGAGAGCCTGGCAAGGGACGCCTGTGCCTCGCGGACGTTGTCCTCCGTGTATCGGCCGATCAGCACCATAAACAGCGGCACCAGCGGAACGGTCAGGACGATGACTACTGCACTCACCCAGTCGGCGAAGAGGATGCGGGCCCCCACCAGGAGCGGGATGGCCGCGCAGTTCACGAGTGCGGGCAGGAACTGGGTGTAGTAGCTGTCCAGCGCGTCCAGTCCGCGGGTGGCAAGCACTGCCAGTCCGCCGTCGGCCGGTCCTGTTCCGCGGACACCATTGCGCAGCGCCCTTTCCAGCAAACCGGAACGCAGCTCCTCCTTGATGCCCAGGGCGGCGCGGCGGGATGCCACTGCCTGCCCCCACACGGTGAGGGACCTCAGCACCACCCCCGCCATGCCAACTGCCATCTGGTCCGCCCAGGCCGGGTTTCCCGCCGCGAGGCCGGCGAGGGCCGAGGCGACAGCCTGCCCGATGAGGACCAGCGACAACGCCTTGAGGGCGGCGAGGAGTCCCAGCCAGTAGATGGCTGAACGGGTGGCGGGGCCGGCCGGGAAAGTTGGACGCATGTCAGCCCTTGGTGGTGAAGGCCTTGGCGGCGATGGCCGGCAGGAAGCTATGGGCTTCCGGAATGTGCGCGGCACTGACCCGCCTCCGGAACACCCAGTAGGTCCAGGCCTGGTACGCGATGACCAGGGGCAGGCCAAACGCTGCCACAACACTCATAAGGCCCAGAGTGTAGTCGGAGGAGGAAGCGTTGGAAATGGTCAGGTCAAAAGCCCCGTTCAGCGTGGATGGCAGCACCACAGGGAACACAGCGCCAAAGATGGACGCCGAACCCAGCGCCAGGAAGGCTCCCAGAGCCACGAAGGCCTTGCCTTCCGCCCCCTTGCGGGCCATCGCCCAGGCTGCAGCCGCCGCAACAACCGCCAGCACCACCAGCGCCCAGGTCCAGGCCTTGCCGTCGAGGAACTGGATGCTCAATGCCCAGCCCGCAATGGGCAGGAGCAGGGCGGGAAGCAGCCGGACAAACCACTTCCGCGCACGGTGCCGCACGTCGCCGTCGGTCTTCAGTGCCAGGAAGGCGAGGGCGTGTACCAGCGAGAACCCGACGACGGCGAGTCCGCCCAAAACCGCGTAGCCGTTGAACCAGGCGAGCGGCCCGCCTTCGCGGTCCCCGTTGGCGTTCAGGGGAAGGCCGGTGGTGGTCAGGGCCAGGGCTGCACCCACGCCGAAGGCCGCGAAGAAGGATCCCAGCGCGATGGCCCAGTCCCACCTGGCCCGCCACTGATCCGTGTCCACCTTGCCGCGGTACTCGAAGGCCACAGCCCGGAAGATCAGGGCAACCAGTACCACCAGCAGCGGAAGGTACAGGGCGGAGAACAGGGAGGCGTACCAGAGCGGGAACGCGGCAAAGGTTGCACCGCCGGCGGTCAGGAACCAGACCTCGTTGCCGTCCCAGACCGGGCCGACAGTGTTGAGCAGCACGCGGCGTTCGGTGTTGTCCCGGGCGAACAGTTTCATCAGCATCCCCACGCCCAGGTCAAAGCCCTCAAGGAAGAGGTAGCCGGTCCACAGCACCGCGATGGCGATGAACCAGATGGTTGGCAGCAGTTCCATTTTTCGTTTCCTCTGCTCTTCTTGGCGCGGTCTATTGGCGGGGACTAGTAGGCGAAGGCCAGGACGTCGTCGGCGGATTTGCCGCCGCCCTGCCCGCCCGGGCCGGGGGTGGCGTCCTCGTTTTCGTCGACGGGTGCGTGGACCAGCTCCGGCATGGCCGACACCACGCCGCCCCGGATGTACTTGACCAGCAGTTTCACTTCCACCACCAGCAGCAACGCGTAGATGGCCGTGAGCGTGATGAGTGACGCCAGCAGTTCCCCGGCGGTGACACCGGGTGAGACAGCGGCCGCGGTGAACATAAAGACCTGGTCGATGCCGTTGGGATCGGGGTTGGGCGCCACCACAAACGGCTGGCGGCCCATCTCGGTGAAGATCCAGCCCGCTGCGTTGGCTCCGAAGGGGGCGAGGATTCCGAAGACGGCGAGGCGCATCAGCCACCGGGATTCCGGGACTGTTCCGTTGCGGGTGAGCCAAAGGGCCACCAGGGCCGCGAGGGCGGCGAGCCCGCCGAACCCGATCATCATGCGGAAGCCCCAGTAGGTGACCTCCATGACCGGAAGGTAGTCGATTTCCTGGCCGGCACGTTCGCCGTAGATGGGGTTGTCCGGCAGGTGCGTTCCGTAGGCCTCCTTGTACTGGGGCAGGAGGCTGTTGACGCCCTGGACTTCGGTGGTGAAGTCGCCCTTGGCCAGGTAGGAAAGGATGCCGGGGACCTCGATCAGGGCCACGATGTCATCGCAGTTCTGGGAACCGAGGTTGCCGATGCTCAGGACGGAGAAGCCGGTGCCGTCGTGGCAGGCGGCTTCTGCCGCCGCCATTTTCATGGGCTGCTGCTCGAACATCAGCTTGCCCTGGAGGTCTCCGGTGAGGGCGGTCCCGGCGAAGGAGATCATGGCCACCACTGCGCCGATCCGAAGGGACCGGATCCAGACTTTGTGGTCATTCTTGTCACGGCCGGGGATGTCCCCTGCCTCACCGGGGACCACCTTGCCGTCAGGACCCACGGTGTCGACGCCATCGCGCCGCCTCCGCCACAGGTGGTACCAGGCGATGCCCAGCAGGAAGCCGCCGGCCACAGCGAGGGCGCCGAACAGCGTGTGGGGAACTGCAACGAGCGCGGTGTTGTTGGTGAAGACTGCCCAGGCGTCCGTCATCACGGGCCGGCCGTCGATCATCTCCACACCTACGGGGTGCTGCATCCAGCTGTTTGCCACGATGATGAAGTACGCGGAGAACACCGAGCCCACCACCGCGATCCAGAGGCACGCAAGGTGGACGGCCGGCTTCAGCTGCTTCCAGCCGAAGATCCACAGGCCCAGGAAGGTGGATTCGACAAAGAACGCCAGGAGCGCCTCGAGTGCCAGGGGCGCACCGAAGACGTCACCCACAAAGCGGCTGTATTCGCTCCAGGCCATTCCGAACTGGAATTCCTGGACGATGCCGGTGGCCACGCCCATGATGAAGTTGATGAGGAAGAGCTTTCCCCAGAACTTGGTCATCCGGAGGTATTCAGGTTTTCCGGTGCGGTGCCAGGCAGTCTGGATCACAGCCACGACCAGCCCCAGGCCGATGGTCAGCGGGACCATCATGAAGTGGTAAACGGTGGTGATGCCGAATTGCCAGCGTGCAATTTCCAGAGCGTCCAAAGCGTCCAAGGCGGTCCCTACTGTCAGCCGATGCAGGTTTTCTACGTTCTGTAGAAACTCCAACTTCTACAAAGTGTAGAACAGTGCCGGCTGCAGAGTAAAACGCGCTGCGCCACCCTCCGGCAGACTCTTCATCGCAGGTAGGGACCTCCTGTTCTACCCAATGTAGAAAGTGGCGGGGAATCGGGGTAAATTGGATCCTGTAGTTGGAAAACACGCATGAAGTCACCGCAGCCCTCCGGTTGCGGTGCGGGGAAACAAAGGAAAAGTGCAATGGCTAGTCTTGGTGAACTGGAACGGGCAGTGATGGACCTGCTCTGGGCGGGCCATGAAGCAGCCACCGCGAACACTTTGCGGGACCGGCTCGCGCAGACATCGGTCGGCCAGGATGGTGCGGCCGGGCACGAGGGCAAGGAACTCGCCGTCACCACGGTGCTCACCGTGTTGTCCCGGCTGGAGAAAAAAGGCCTGGTGGAACGCGAGCGGGGCACCCGTCCGCACCGCTACCAGGCAGTGTCAAGCCGTGAGGACCACACCGCCGAGCTGATGCACGAGGTACTGGGGTCGGCTCCGGACCGCGAGGCCGTGCTGGCACGTTTCATCGGATCCGTTTCCGAAGGTGAAGCCGAGACTCTGCGCAAACTGCTTGGCCACCTCTAACGGACCATGTTCTGGGCCTCGTACCTGCTGGCGGTCCTTGCGATAGTCCTGGCGTGGCCGGTACCTATCCTCCTATCGAGGGCGAACTGGCCCGCGCGCTCCCCCTTTACGGCCATGCTGCTGTGGCAGGCCATAGCACTGGCCGGCGGGCTGTCCATGATCGGCGCCATGCTGGTGTACGGTCTGGAACCCATCGGCGATAACCTCATCGCCGGACTTCGGGCGCTGGCGGGGATGGTGCTTTTCAACGCCCCCACCACCGCCCTGGGCTTTTGGCATATCTTCGCGCTGTCCGCCGCGGCCCTTCTGACGGCCCACCTCGTGTTCACCCTGTTGCTGACGTATTACAAGATCGAACGCCAGCGGCGGCGGCATCGCGAGCTTCTCGCGCTCCTTGCTTCTCCCTCCGCCGAAGGAACCGGGACGCTGGTCATCAACCACGATTCGCCTGTGGCTTACTGCCTCCCCGGCGGCGCGCGCTCCGTGACCGTGTTGTCCGATGGCCTGATGGCAGCCCTTGAGCCGGCTGAACTCCGCGCGGTGCTGATCCACGAAAACGCGCACCTGAGCCAGCGGCACCACCTGCTGCTGTGGGCTTTCGCCGCCTGGCGCCAGGCACTGCCCTGGCTGCCTACCACCCGCCTCGCCCAGGAGTCAGTCAACTCCCTGATCGAAATGCTGGCCGACGACGTCGCGCTCAAGACCGAAAGCAAGGCCACGCTTATCAAGGCCATCGCCATCGTGGCCAGCGGTTCGGCAGCGGCTGCCGGTGGCGAGGAAATTCGTTCCGGCGCACCGGGCCTGGCCCTGGCCGGGTTGGATTCCGCGGGCGGAACATCCGGCTCGGACTCGGCCCGCACCACCGCGTCACGGGTCAGCCGGCTGCTCTCCCCGCAGCCGGAGCTGCCCTCCACCATCCGCAGCCTGGTGCTGGCCGGCTGTGTCCTCCTGTTGGCCCTGCCGACGGCCCTGCTGGTGGTGCCAGGCCTGCTGGGCTGACGCCCGCCGTCGTACTGCGTGAAACAGCCTCCTGCACGGGCCTGCGGCTGCGGCCCCACGTGCCGTCAGGCGTCGATGCGCTCCCGGTCCAGGCTTGCGGCGCCGGCGATGATGAAATCCTTGCGCGGCGAAACATCCGAGCCCATCAGCAGGTCAAAGATCTCCTCCGCCTGCTTGGCGTTCTCGATACCCACCTTGCGGAGGGTACGGTGCCTCGGGTCCATGGTGGTCTCGGCCAGCTGTTCAGCGTCCATCTCGCCCAGGCCCTTA
This sequence comes from Arthrobacter sp. Hb9-2, assembly GCF_059091165.1. NCBI lineage: Bacteria > Bacillati > Actinomycetota > Actinomycetes > Micrococcales > Micrococcaceae > Arthrobacter > Arthrobacter sp. Hb9-2. Next base: position 71,720 of record NZ_JBNHGJ010000007.1, read on the forward strand.
TAGCGCTGGATGGGTTCCTTGTAGCGCTTGCCTTCCTTCGCCAGCCTCGCGAGCAGCACGTGCAGCTCGGCTTCGGAGTAGGTGTAGATCATTTCGTTGGCCTTCTGGCCGGCGTTGATCACTTCTACCCGGTGCAGCGGCGGGACGGCGGCAAAGACCCGGCCCTCGTCGATCATTGGGCGCATGTAGCGGAAGAAAAGGGTAAGGAGCAGCGTGCGGATGTGCGCGCCGTCCACGTCGGCGTCCGTCATCAGGATGACCTTGCCGTAGCGGGCGGCGGCGATGTCGAAGCTGCGTCCGGACCCTGCCCCCACCACCTGGATGAGGGCCGCGCATTCGGCGTTGGAGAGCATGTCCCCCACCGAGGCTTTCTGGACGTTAAGGATCTTGCCGCGGATGGGCAGCAGGGCCTGGAAGTCCGAGGACCGCGCCAGCTTGGCGGTTCCCAGCGCCGAGTCGCCTTCCACAATGAAAAGTTCGGAACGTTCGACGTCGTCCGTCCGGCAGTCAGCGAGCTTGGTGGGCATGGACGAGGTTTCCAGCGCGTTCTTGCGCCGCTGCGTTTCCTTGTGCACGCGTGCCGAGATGCGGGATTTCATCTCGTTCACAATTTTTTCCAGGAGCAGGGCGGACTGTGCCTTGTCGTTCCTGTTGGCGGAGGTGAGCTTGGCGTTGACCTCGCGCTCCACGACCTTGGCCACGATCGCCCGCACTGCGGAGGTGCCCAGGATCTCCTTGGTCTGCCCTTCGAACTGCGGCTCAGCAAGGCGGACCGTCAGGACGGCGGTGAGGCCGGCGAAGATGTCGTCCTTTTCGATTTTGTCGTTGCCAGCCTTGAGTTTGCGGGCATTGTTTTCCACTGCTTTGCGGAAGGTCTTGACGAGGGCCTGCTCAAAGCCGGACTGGTGGGTTCCGCCCTTGGGCGTGGAGATGATGTTAACGAAGCTCCGGACCGTGCTGTCGTAGCCGATCCCCCACCGCAGCGCCACGTCGACCTCACAGTCGCGCTCTACCTCGGCGAGCTGACTGTGCCCCCGTTCGTCCAGCACGGGAACCGTCTCCTTGAACTTTCCGGAGCCGTGCAGCCGCCACACATCGGTGACGGCGGGATCGGCGGCAAGGAACTCAACGAATTCGGAGATGCCGCCATCGTGGTGGAAGACCTCCTCGTGGGGTCCGGACTCGCCCGGCGTCCCCGGGACTTTTCGCTCGTCGCGGACCGTCAGTTTGAGGCCGGGCACCAGGAAGGACGTCTGCCGGGCCCTCGCGGCGAGTTCGTCGTAGGAAAACTTTGCGTCCGGGGTAAAAATCTGCCGGTCTGCCCAGTAGCGGATCCTGGTTCCTGTGACGCCCCGCTTGGCCTTGCCCACCACGTCCAGCACCGAGTCATCCACGAACGCAGTGAACGGCGCGGCCGGATCAATTTTGGACCCTGCGTCCTTGAAGCGCCCGGGCTCGCCCCGGCGGAAGGACATTTTGTACGTTTTTCCGCCCCGGTCCACCTCAACATCGAGGCGGGAGGACAGTGCGTTGACCACGGAGGCACCCACACCGTGCAGGCCACCGGAAGCAGTGTACGAACCGCCGCCGAACTTCCCGCCCGCATGGAGCTTGGTAAAGACCACCTCGACGCCGGTGAGCCCTGTTTTCGGTTCCTTGTCGATGGGGATGCCGCGGCCGTCGTCGTGGATCTCCACGGAGTTGTCCGCGTGCAGAATGATCTTGATGTCGTGGCCGAATCCGGCCAGCGCCTCGTCCACCGAGTTGTCGATGATTTCCCAAAGGCAGTGCATCAGGCCGCGGGAGTCAGTGGAGCCGATGTACATGCCCGGGCGCTTGCGGACGGCTTCGAGGCCCTCCAGTACAGACAGGTGCCGGGCAGTGTAATCAGAACTTGGTGCCACTGGTGATGAACTCCTTCAGGGACGGAACAGCGGGCTGGGATCGCTCTTCCAAGGGTAGTCGGCCCGGCCCGGCAGTACCGACTGCCACACCTGCCGGGGCGTGTGCGCCATGCCACGTGGCACTTCCCGCGGGGCCGTGGTGCGATCTTGATCCATTCTTGCGGCTACGCGCACAGCGAACTTGTCCCATCCTTGCGATGGTTTTGTTACGAATGCTGGTTATATAGACGTACTGATCTACTAAGGAGGCCGACATGACAACAGCAGTGGCAGACCGCACACTCAACGCACTGGACAGGTGCGATCGTTGCGGAGCCCAGGCATATGTCCGGGTTGTATTGGAGTCCTCCGGTGGTGAGCTTCTTTTCTGCGGCCACCACGCCCGTGCAGTTGAGGCAACGCTCAAGCCTTTGAGCTCCGACTGGCACGATGAGACGGGGAAGCTTCACGAGAAGGCCGCCGTAGAAATCGACTAGCTTGGCTGAAGCTGTTGGGACCCCGCCGGAAGGTGGGGTCCCAATCTTTTTAACGTGAGTTAAGCAAAGCAGCCCGCCGGGTACCGCGCCCGTTACGGGTACGGCAGCCGGCGGGCCGCTTGTGATGAGTGCTGCTTCTAGTCCAGGTAGTCCCGCAGCACCTGCGACCGCGAGGGATGGCGGAGCTTGGACATGGTCTTGGATTCGATCTGGCGGATACGCTCGCGCGTGACTCCGTAGACCTTGCCGATTTCGTCTAAAGTCTTCGGCTGTCCGTCAGTGAGGCCGAACCGCATGGCCACCACTCCGGCCTCGCGCTCCGAGAGCGTATCCAGCACGGAATGAAGCTGCTCCTGCAGGAGCGTGAAGCTCACGGCGTCCGCCGGGACAACAGCCTCGGAGTCCTCGATCAGGTCACCGAACTCGGAATCGCCGTCTTCGCCCAGGGGCGTGTGGAGCGAGATGGGCTCGCGGCCGTACTTCTGGACTTCGACGACCTTTTCGGGGGTCATGTCCAGTTCGAGCGCCAGCTCTTCGGGCGTAGGTTCACGGCCGAGGTCCTGCAGCATCTGGCGCTGGACACGGGCCAGCTTGTTGATGACTTCAACCATGTGCACCGGAATACGGATCGTGCGAGCCTGGTCGGCCATGGCACGCGTGATCGCCTGGCGGATCCACCAGGTGGCGTACGTGGAGAACTTGAAGCCCTTGGTGTAGTCGAACTTCTCCACTGCACGGATCAGGCCGAGGTTGCCCTCCTGGATCAGGTCCAGGAACAGCATGCCGCGCCCGGTGTAACGCTTGGCCAGCGAGACAACGAGGCGGAGGTTGGCTTCCAGCAGGTGGTTCTTGGCGCGCTTGCCGTCATGGATGATGAATTCAAGCTCGCGCTTGTACTTCGGATCCATCGAGCCGTCGTCAGCAGCGATCTTCTCTTCTGCAAACAAGCCGGCTTCGATCCGGAGCGCAAGGTCTACTTCCTGCTCGGCGTTGAGCAGTGCGACCTTACCGATCTGCTTCAGGTAGTCCTTAACAGGGTCGGCGGTAGCTCCGGCGGACATGACCTGCTGGACGGGTGCGTCGTCGTCATCGGCGTCGGAGTAGACGAAGCCCTTGCCGGAGCCGGCAGCTCCCTTGACGGGATCGGCCTCGGCGTCCTCCTCAACAACATCAGGGCCTTCGAGGATGATCTCATCGAGGTCTTCCTCGACTTCTTCGACGTCCGTGTCACCGGCCGCCTCCGCAGCAGCCTTCGCGCCGGGTTTGGGCCCGCGCTTCTTGGGCTCACGCTTGCCGTCCGCACCAGCTTCACCGGCAGAAGCCTTGTTGGCTGCCCGCGTGGCGGCCCGCTTGGCGTTTGTTGCAGCCTGCTTCTCCTCGGCGGACAGTTCGTCCTGGGCGGCGGGGTCCTTCTTCGTGGAAGACGGGGTCACAGAAAACCTTTCTAGCGGTGGTCTGTGGAATCACCATACGGGCAACACCACTATGACCCTGTCAAGTCCGTGGTGGAAACCAAGCGCCACCACGGCCGGCAGAGTCTATAAATAGAACTGCCGGAGCGGCCATAATGTTCCCGCAAAGCGGTCATTACAAGCACTCGATACACGGACCCAACCGGGTCTCGGCCTCCATTGTCTCACGATTTCCCGGAATAGGGCCTAACCCGCCATTTCCTGCCGTCTTCGCCTTCAGGCGGCTTCCGGTCCGAATTTCTGCCAGGCAGCCTCCTTCCGCGCCGCCCAGCCGCACAACGTACCCCGGCGGACCAATTCAAGCAGCAGCTCTGCGAGCCGGTACCCGGGCTCGATGTCGAGCGCCTCCCCCAGGTACGCGGCAGAGTACGAGCCGCGGCCGCGGCACCACGCGATCCAGCCCCTCCCCGTCAATGCAGCCGCGGCCGGGGGCCCACCCATCATGGCGAGGTGCTCCAGGACAAGGTCCAGGGCGTCAAGGCTGTGCCATTGGGGTACGGCCGGCTCCTGTCCCATCAGGACGTTTCCGTAGCCGGGAATACCCTCCTGGCCGCCGGACATCAGGAAGCCTTCCCCGCACTGGTCCGGCAGTGCGAAGGACGGCAAATCGGTGCCATCCACTGCGGATGGCATTTCTTCCGGCCCGGTCTGTTCTACCCCTGGTGCCATCGGCCCGAGCTGTGCGTCCTGGCTGAAAATCCCGAACTCTTCAGCCCCGGCTACCGCCGCTGTTTTCCCCGCCGCCGCCATGACGAGGACGGCGTCGCGCCAGGCGGGCACCAGGAGCGTGGCCCTCAGAAAAGCGTCACGGTGTACCGACGGGCGTTGCAGGTCCCCGGCCGGGCGGGCCAGCACCGCCTCCCACTGCCCCAGCACTGCGGCAAACTGCGGCCGGCTCTGCCGCCGAAGATCCAGCTGCGCCCGCCACACGGCCTCCGCTTCCAGCACAGCGGCGCGATGGAGGGCAGGAACAGGGCCGGCCGGCTGCCGCTGTTCCGGTGCCGGTCCAATGCTGCTTCCCCGGAACACCATCTCGGTGTTGATCAGGCTGTCGCGGATTTGCTGGATGGGACGCCCAGGCAGCGGGCAGCATAAAACATCCAGGCACCAAACCTCCCGCCAGAAATCATCCCCGACGTACCAGGCTTCCCGGACTGGCATCCCAGCCCTTTCCAGCATGGAGTCCAGGCCTGCCAGCAAACCGTCGTACCGCGACGGCGACGTCGCACCGCCATTGCTGGTGAAGATCGCCAGCAATGTGCCGTCAGCCTCCTTGTCCGCCTCGAGATAGCGCCGGACGGCCCGCAGGAATTTTGCCGGATTGGCAAGGACGTCCGGCCCGGGAAGATCCAGCCGCAAGGTGGCCCCAACCCTTTTGCCCTGCAATGTGATGGCCACGAGGCTCCGTGCCGGCCAGTATCCCAGCGAGTGGGGAATGAAACCCAGGATGTCTTCCGGGCCGCGGACTGTGAGCCGTTCTGGAGATGTCATGGCTCCAGCATTCGCCGGCCAAGGGGTCACTCGACAGTAAGGGCGGCAGCTATGTGGAAACCGCCGCCTTGCAGCCAGCCCTGTGGAGGACCAGTCAGTCGTCTGAAGCGGCCGCCCGGCTGCGCCGGGCCAGGTGTTCGCGCCGCTGGCGGGCGAGCGCGCTGCGCCGGGCCAGGTGTTCGCGCCGCTGGCGGGCGAGCGCGCTGCGCAGCGGCGGGACCACGACGCCCTGGGCAGCCATCTGCCGCCGTACCTTCCGGCGGCAGACCAGCATTGCTGCGGCCCCAAAGCCGAGCAGCAGGAACTGGACACTGAGTGCGATCCGGAACGGGTCCAGCCCGTACAGGACTCCGTTGGAGAACCCGCTTGCGTACAGTACGTCCAGCACCAGGCCGATCAGGAAAATCGCGATCAGTGCGGCGATGAAGCCGCCCACGTTGACGATGCCCGTCGCGGTGCCAATGCGGTGCGCGGGGTTGAAGGTCCGGGCGAAGTCGAAGCCGATCATCGAGCCGGGCCCCCCGATGGCTAGCACCACCACCAGGCCGGCCAGCAGCCACAACGGTGAACGCCCCGGAGTCAGCAGCACGGCTGCCCAGGCTCCGGCGGTGGCAGCGGCGATCAGCAGGACCATGGTTGAACGCCGCAGCGGGTGACGGGAAACGAACCGGCCGATGAACGGTCCCACTGCCATGGCGGTTGCCACGTAGAGCGCCATCAGGGCGGCGACCGTTCCGGCGTCGAGGCCCTGCCCGGAAAGGAGGAACGGGTAACCCCAGGTCATCGCGAAGACAGTACCGCTGAACTGGATGGTGAAGTGGCTCCACAGTCCCAGCCTGGTCCCCGGCTGGCGCCACGCACGGGCCAGCGAGGCTCCTGTGGCCTTCAGGCCTTGCTGTGCCTGCGGCCGCGGGGTGCCGGGCGGCACGTCCTGCAGGAGCAGCAGCACCAGGACGACGGCGAGTCCGGACATCCCTGCCAGCATCAGGAACGCGGGGGTCCAGCCCGACGCGTGAAGCACGAAGGCGAAGGGAATGACACTGAACAGCTGACCCAGCTGGCCGGACATACCCGTCAACTGGGTCACGAGCGGCACCCGGGCGGGCGCAAACCAGAGCGGAATCAGGCGGATCACCGAGATAAAAGTCATCGCGTCCCCGGCGCCCACCAGGACCCGTCCGGCTACACCCCCGGGGATACTGTCGGCGAACGCCAGCTGGAGCTGGCCAAGGCCCATCAGGACGGCACCGCCGGCGATCATGGCGCGTGAGCCGAAGCGGTCCACCAGTAGGCCCACGGGGATCTGGAGTCCTGCGTAGACCAGCAGCTGGAGGACGGTAAAGAACGAGATGGCGGACGCGCTGGCGTGGAAGCGCTCGGTGGCCTCCAGACCCACCACACCAAAGGACGTGCGCTGGGAAACGGCCACAAGGTACCCGAAAATACCAACGGTCCAGATCAGCCAGGCGCGGGGTGCAGTCACCCCTTCATTATGCCCGGACAGCCGTGGCCACCCCGGCAGCAGCGGGTTCCGCTACTGGCCGGGGTTTTCGCGGGCGAGGTAGGCCTCGACGGCAGCGCCGAGGACATCCGCATTTGGAAGCTCGTCATTTTCGTCCGCAAGGAGCGAGCGGCGGACCGTGCCTTCGGCCTTTTCGTCGTACCGGGATTCGAGGCGCGACACCACCTGCTGGACATCCTCAGAGGCATCAATCTGCTCGGCGATCTGGCGGCTGACTTCGCGGCCGGCTTCGCGGAGCCTGTCCGAGGGAAGCATTAGCGACGTGGCCGCACCCAGGTATTCAAGTCCTGCGACGGCGGCGGTGGGGTATTCCGCCTCCGCGAGGTAGTGCGGCACGTGGATGACGTAGCCGGCGACGCTGCGGCCGGCTTCCACCAGGCGGAGTTCCAGGATGTGGCCTACCGCTGCGGGGACCTCCACCGTTGGCTTCCATACCGAGATGCCCTCGATCAGTTCGGGCCTGTTGCCGTGCACCGTCACGCCCACAGGACGCGTGTGGGGCACCGGCATGGGAATGGAGTGGATCCAGGTGACCAGGTTGACGTCCAGCTTCTCCACGATGCCCACCACCGCCCGCGCGAACCGTTCCCACTGCAGATCGGGTTCGAACCCCGCCAGCAGCAGAAAGGGATTGCCCAGGCCGTCGACCAGCCGGTAGAGGGCGAGCGTCGGCTCCTGGTAATCCTGCAGGTGGTCCTCGACGAACGTCACGTGAGGCCTGCGCGACCGGTAGTCGATGAGCTGGTCGGCATCGAAGACTGCAACCGGCACGGCGTCGAGCGTGTCCAGCAGTTCAGCGTTGATTTGCTTCACTACGTGACCGGCATCGGCGAACCCGGTGAAGCCCATCACCAAATCCAGCCCGCGGAGTTCGGGGCTGTGGAACAGCTCAATGTTGCTCGCATAGAGCGCGTCAGGGTCCAGCAGGGAGCCGGAGATCCGTTCAAGCACGGCATGTTCCTTTCATAGGTGCGGGTGGACATCTTCTACAACGCCGCAGGGCTGCCGCACATTCCTGCCGCTGGTGTGGCGCACCTCTCAGGAAATACACCGGCACGGGCGGGGACGGGCTACGATCGGAACTGGCCTGCCAGACGGGCTTGCAGACACCCGGACTGCGTCCCGAACGATAGCATCCGGGCAACCATGGCAGAGCGCCGAACATGCATCCCTGCCCGAACATCTCTCGAGAATTGAGGACTGATCCCTGTGGTCAAGAATACTGAAATCAACCTTAGTACCCTCTCAAGGGACCTGAAGAAGAGCCCCAGTGACGCAGTGGTCATCGGCGTGGGAAAGGGCACTGAGGGGCCCGTCCTCCTGGACAACCCGCTGACCGCAAAGAGTGCAGAAGCCTTGGCGCAATCCCTCAAGTCCCTGGGCGTCACCGGCGCCGCAGACCAGATCGTCCGCCTCCCGGGCCTTCCGGAGACGGGCGCCGGAATCCTGGTCCTCGCCGGCACCGGCAAGGTCTCCGCTGCGGAGCCACTCACGGGAGAGGCCCTGCGCAGGGCGGCCGGTTCCGCTGTCCGCCAGCTTGCCGGCCTCGCAACCGTTGTCCTTGCCCTTCCGACGGCGTCAGTTGCCGACGTCGCGGCAGTCGCCGAGGGTGCCGCCCTCGGCGCCTACTCCTTCACCGAATTCCGCTCCTCGAAGGACGGGCTGAAGGATCCGGTCGGGAACGCCGTCATCTTCACGGAGTTCGCCGGCCACAAGGAGACTGATGCTGCCCTGAGGCGTGCCGGGCTGATCGGCAAAGCCGTCAACTCCACCCGTTCCCTGGTCAACCAGCCGCCCAGCCACCTCTACCCCGAAACGTTCGCGGAGGCGGCGAAGGACCTGGCCAAGGGCCTGCCCGTGAAGGTCACCGTCTGGGATGAAAAGCGGCTCGAAAAGGAAGGCTTTGGCGGCATCATGGGCGTGGGCAAGGGCTCCGCCCGCCAGCCCCGCCTGGTCAAGGTGGAATACTCCCCCGCGAAGGCAACCTCAAAGATCGCCCTTGTCGGCAAGGGCATCACGTTCGACACCGGCGGCATCTCGATCAAGCCGGCCCTCGGCATGGGCGACATGAAGAGCGACATGGCGGGCGCCGCCGTCGTCCTTAACACTGTCCTCGCCCTCGCCGGACTTGGCCTTCCGGTCAAGGCGACCGCCTGGCTCTGCATTGCCGAGAACATGCCCTCCGGCGCGGCCTCACGTCCCGCGGACGTCCTCACCATGTACGGCGGAAAGACCGTTGAGGTCCTGAACACCGACGCCGAAGGCCGGCTCGTCATGGCAGACGGCATCGTGGCCGCGAGCCGTGAGTACCCGGATGCCATCATCGACGTCGCCACCCTGACGGGCGCGCAGCTGATCGCGCTCGGCAACCGCACGGCCGGGGTCATGGGTTCCGACAGCGTGACCGGCCCGCTCAAGGCCGCAGCCGACCGCGCAGGCGAACTGGTATGGCCCATGCCGCTGCCCGAGGAACTGCGCCCCAGCATCGACTCACAGGTTGCGGACCTCGCCAACATCGGTGAACGCCACGGCGGCATGATGACGGCCGCTGTTTTCCTGCGCGAGTTCGTGGGTAAGGGCAAGGACGGGGAACAGATCCCCTGGGCCCACATCGACATCGCCGGGCCTTCCTTCAACAACGGCAGCCCGTACGGCTACACCCACAAGCAGGGAACGGGCTGCACCGTCCGCACCCTGGTGGCCTATGTAGAGGACATCCTCGCCGCCGCGGCCTGACGCCACCGGCCAGTCCGGCCGCCACGGGTGCCCTGCGGCACGGGAATGTTCCCTGTGCCGCAGGGCCGCGTGACACTGGACACAAGCGCTCCACAAACGCGGCGCCAAGGTGGAGCATGGATAAGTGGTTCGCTAAGGTGAACCACGGTAGTCACAAATGCAAGAGAACAGGCACGCTGACATAATCACGGCAGTGCAAGTTCCAAGACCAGATGATGCGCGGAGAACGCGTCATCGTTCACGCGAGGGAGCGTTTAAGTGGCCGATCAGGCAACTGCGCAAGAATTCGACATCCTGGTACTCGGCGGAGGCAGCGGCGGATACGCCGCCGCACTGCGGGCCGTACAGCTTGGCCTTACCGTCGGCCTCGTGGAGAAGGCAAAGCTGGGCGGCACATGCCTCCACAACGGCTGCATCCCCACCAAGGCGCTGCTGCACTCTGCAGAGCTCGCCGACCACGCCCGTGACTCCGCCAAGTACGGCGTGAACGTCACCCTCGACGGCATCGACATCACTGCCGTCAACGCGTACAAGGACGGCATCATCGCCGGCAAGTACAAGGGCCTCCAGGGCCTCATCAAGTCCAAGGGCATCACCGTCATCGAAGGTGAGGGCAAGCTCCAGGGCACCGACACCGTCGTGGTGAACGGCACCGCGTACAAGGGCAAGAACATCATCCTGGCCACCGGGTCCTACTCCCGCACCCTTCCCGGCCTGGAAATCGGCGGCAAGGTCATCACCTCCGACCAGGCCCTGACCATGGACTCCATCCCCAAGAGCGCCATCATCCTGGGCGGCGGCGTCATCGGCGTCGAGTTCGCTTCCGTCTGGAAGTCCTTCGGCGTGGACGTCACCATCGTGGAGGGCCTGCCCTCATTGGTTCCCAACGAGGACGCCACTATCGTCAAGAACTTCGAGCGCGCCTTCAAGAAGCGCGGCATCAAGTTCTCCACTGGTGTGTTCTTCCAGGGCGTGGAGCAGAACAACGACGGCGTCAAGGTCACCCTGGTGGATGGCAAGACCTTCGAAGCGGACCTGCTGCTCGTCGCCGTCGGCCGTGGCCCCGTCACCGCCAACCTCGGCTACGAGGAAGCGGGCATCACCATCGACCGCGGCTTCGTCATCACCAATGAGCGCCTCCACACCGGCGTCGGCAACATCTACGCCGTCGGCGACATCGTCCCCGGTGTCCAGCTGGCCCACCGCGGCTACCAGCAGGGCATCTTCGTGGCCGAGGAAATCGCCGGCCTGAAGCCGGTGATCGTTGAGGACATCAACATCCCCAAGGTCACCTACTCGGATCCCGAAATCGCTACCGTTGGCTACACCGAAAAGGCTGCCAAGGAGAAGTTCGGCGAGGACCAGGTGCAGACCCAGGAATACAACCTGGCCGGCAACGGCAAGAGCTCCATCCTGGGCACCTCAGGACTGGTCAAGCTGGTCCGCCAGAAGGACGGCCCCGTGGTGGGCGTCCACATGATCGGCGCCCGGATGGGCGAGCAGGTCGGCGAAGCCCAGCTGATCGTGAACTGGGAAGCCTACCCCGAGGATGTGGCCCAGCTGGTGCACGCACACCCCACCCAGAACGAGGCCATGGGCGAAGCCCACCTGGCACTCGCGGGCAAGCCGCTTCACGGCTAGTTTCCCCACGCACCACAGGGCCTGGTGCACCCGGCACGGAATGCCGGGTGCACTAGGCTTCCAACAAGGCAGCAATCATCCGCACTAAAGATCAATAAGGAGAACGGGGACGACATGTCTGAATCCGTTAACTTGCCCGCCCTCGGTGAGAGCGTCACCGAAGGAACCGTCACCCGCTGGCTCAAGCAGGTAGGTGACCGGGTAGAGGTGGACGAGCCGCTGCTCGAGGTCTCCACCGACAAAGTAGACACTGAAATCCCCTCTCCTGTAGCTGGCGTGATTGAGGAAATCCTGGTTGCCGAGGACGAGACCGCCGAGGTCGGCGCTCCCCTGGTACGCATTGGCGACGGCTCCGGTGGCGGCGCGCCCGCCGAAGAAGCACCCGCAGCAGCACCGGCAGAAGAGGCTCCCGCAGCCGCCCCGGCCGAGCAGGCTCCTGCACAGGAAGCACCCGCCCAGGAAGCACCGGCAGCAGCCCAGGAGGCACCCGCAGCCGGCGGCGAAGGGCACGAAGTCACCCTCCCGGCGCTGGGCGAAAGCGTCACCGAAGGCACCGTCACCCGCTGGCTGAAGGCCGTGGGCGACTCCGTAGAGGTCGACGAGCCGCTCCTGGAAGTTTCCACCGACAAGGTTGATACCGAAATCCCGTCCCCGGTAGCCGGTACCCTTCAGGAAATCCGCGTGAACGAAGACGAAACGGCAGAGGTCGGCTCCGTCCTGGCTGTTATCGGTTCAGGCGCAGCCGCTGCCCCTGCCGAAGCACCGTCCACCGAAGCACCGGTCCAGGAAGCCCCCAAGGCTGAAGCACCCGCACCAGCCCCGCAGGCTGCACCGGCCCAGGAAGCCCCCAAGGCAGCGCCGGCACCGCAGGCTGCACCCGCCCCCGCGGCGGCACCTGCCGCAGCGCCTGCCACTGCGCAGGCCGCAGCCTCCAACGGTGGATCCGAATCCGGATACGTCACGCCCCTGGTCCGCAAGCTTGCAAACCAGCACGGCGTGGACATCGCTTCACTCTCGGGCACCGGCGTGGGCGGACGCATCCGCAAGCAGGACGTCATGGCAGCCGCTGAAGCCAAGGCCGCACCCGCCGCAGCCCCTGCAGCAGCGCCCGCCGCATCAGCACCGGCAGCGTCCAACGCCGCTGTTTCCTCACTGCGGGGCACCACGCAGAAGGCACCGCGCATCCGCCAGGTCATCGCGCGCCGCATGCGCGAATCCCTCGAGATCTCCACCCAGCTGACCCAGGTCCACGAAGTGGACATGACCAAGGTCGCCAAGCTCCGTGCCCGCGCCAAGAACTCGTTCCAGGCCCAGAACGGCGTCAAGCTGACCTTCCTCCCGTTCATCGCCAAGGCCGTCGCCGAGGCGCTCAAGCAGCACCCCAAGCTCAACGCTGCCTACGACGAGGACAAGCAGGAAATCACCTACCACAACGCCGAGCACCTGGCGATCGCCGTGGACACGGACAAGGGCCTGCTGGTCCCGGTCATCAACGATGCCGGCAACCTGAACCTGGCCGGGCTGGCCGGCAAGATCGCCGACGTTGCAGGCCGCACGCGTGACGGAAAGATCGGCCCGGACGAGCTGTCCGGCGGCACGTTCAGCATCACCAACATCGGTTCGGTCGGGGCCCTGTTCGACACCCCGATCATCAACCAGCCGCAGGTGGGCATCCTGGGCACCGGCGCCATCGTGAAGCGCGCCGTGGTTGTTGCCGACGAGAATGGTGACGATTCGATCGCCATCCGCTCCATGATGTACCTGTCCCTGACGTACGACCACCGCCTGGTGGACGGCGCCGACGCGGGCCGATTCCTCCAGACGCTGAAGGCGCGCCTCGAGGAAGGCGCCTTCGAGGCAGACCTGGGGCTGTAAAGCACTAAAACGTTCGACGGCGGTACCGGCAGCGGTGGGAGACCAGCGCGAGGGCCTGCACCGCCGTCGGCGTTTAACAACCCATGCGTTTAGAACCATGGAGGGGACGGGCCACCGGATGATCCCGAAACTACTACAAGCTGTAGAACCTCTGGCTACACTGGTCCCATGAACATCGTCTATAACATTGTGGTTTTCCTGCACATCGTCGGCGCGGCCATGATTGTCGGAATCTGGATCGGGCAGATGAAAAAGCCCACGGTCCACCCCCGCCAGTTCGACGGCGCCATGACGCAATTGCTCACCGGAGTCATCCTGATGGGCCTCATTCCGGCCCTGGACATGGACGCCAACTACGCAAAGCTGGGCATCAAGCTCGTCATCGCCGTGGTTGTCGGCGTCCTGGCCTTCATCGGACGCCGAAAGTACAAGAAGGGCGAGGCCGTCAGCCCCGGCCTCGCGCACGGCGTGGGTGGACTGGCGCTGCTCAACATCGCTATCGCCACCATCTGGCGGTAACCGCTCTTATCTGCACCTACGACGGCGACGCTCCCTTTGTTCGGGGGCGTCGCCGTCGGCGTTGCAACGCCACTGTCACAATCCTCTGACAGCGGACAACCCGTGCACCCGGAGTGCCGAATCCCTAGGATGGGAAACGGCGGGTCCAGGCACCAGCCTGCCCCGGTTCGAATCGACTTGAGGAGTGGTTATGGCAGCAACACGCACCGCGCACACAGTATGGAACGGCGACCTGATGTCAGGTTCCGGAAACACCACGCTGGACAGCTCCGGCCTGGGTACGTACGACGTCACGTGGAAGGCCCGCACCGAGGCTTCCGGCGGCAAGACCAGCCCGGAAGAACTCATCGCGGCAGCCCACTCGGCCTGCTTCTCCATGGCCTTCAGCCACGCCCTGGCCCAGGCCGGCCACGCGCCGGAGGAAGTCAACACTAAAGCCGACGTCACGTTCGTGCCGGGCACCGGCATCACCGGCAGCCACCTGACCATGTCCGCCCGTATCCCGGGAATTTCCGAAGACGAGTTCCAGAAGATCGCTGCCGAGGCCAAGGTCGGCTGCCCCGTTTCCGGTGCCCTTGCAAGCATCGACATCACCCTGGACGCCACGCTCGAAGCCTGATCCGCTTCGGGGCGCGCCAAAAGCCCTGCCTGGCCGTTTCCGGCCAGGCAGGGCTTTTCCGTGCTTGTGGGGCTACTTGCGCTGGCCGCGCGGCGGGAGCGGCGCAGGGCGCAGCCGGCGGTAGCCTTCGCGAGCCGGCGGGCGGTCGGTGGGAAGCTCCTGCACCATCTCCTTGAGCGCCCCGATGCCGTATTCCAGCTGCGGATCGCGTCCAGCTGCGTAGGCGTGCGGCGGGTAGGTGACCTCAATGTCCGGGTCCACGCCGTAGTTCTCGACGCTCCAGCCCACACCGCCGCCGAACCAGGTGGCGTACCGCGGCTGGGTGACACCCGTGCCGTCTGCCAGGGCAAACCTGTTGTCGATGCCCACCACGCCGCCCCAGGTGCGCGTTCCGATCACGGGACCTATGCCCCGCAGCTTTGACACCTGGGTGATGATGTCGCCGTCGGACCCGGCAAACTCATCAGCAAGGATGATGACCGGCCCACGTGGCGCGTGGTGCGGGTAGGTCCGTGGCTTCTCCGCCCGCGGCATGCTCCAGCCGGTGACTTTGCGGCCGATCAGTTCAGCCACAAGCTGGGAGGTGTGCCCGCCACGGTTGCGCCGCACGTCCACGATGAGGCCGTCCAGCGCCGTTTCGGTGTCGAGGTCGCGGTGGAGCTGGGCCCAGCCGTTCGCCATCATGTCCGGGATATGAAGGTAGCCGAAGGTGCCTCCCGAGGCCTCCCGGACGGTTCGCCGGTTCGAGGCAACCCATTCCTGGTACCGCAGGCGCTCCTCGTCCTTGACGGGTACGACGGCGACCCGCCGCTGCCTGCCGGCGCTGTCGCCGTGCGCTGCACCGTTGAGGACTGTCAGCTCCACCGGCCGGCCGGCCGCCCCCACCAGCTGCATCGCCGGGGTCACGGTCGCGGACAACGGGACGCCATCGATGCCCAGCAGGATATCTCCGGCCTTGGCACCGACGCCCGGCCGGGTCAGGGGCGACGTTGCGAGGGGGTCAGATGACTCGCCGGCCAGGATGTGGGTGATTTCCCAGCCAGCCGCTGTCAGGGCAAGGTCGGCCCCGAGGCGGCCCTGGCCATGGCTTCCGTTTTCCGTGACGGGTGCGGGCCGGACGTAGGCGTGGGAGGTGCCGAGTTCACCGTGCAGTTCCCACAGCAGGTCCACCAGGTCGTCGTGGGAACCCAGCCGGTCAACGAGGGGACGGTAGCGCTTGTGGATGGACTCCCAGTCCTGCCCTGCCATGTCTTCAGTCCAGAAGAAGTCACGCTGCAGGCGCCATGCCTCGTCGAAGGCCTGGCCCCACACGCTGAGCGGGTCCATCATCACCCGGATCCGGCCAAGGTCCACCTTGACCAGCTCGCCTGATTCCTCGTCAGCCTTCTTGTCCGCCGGTACAACGCTGACCTGCTTGTCGGAAATCAGCACCACTTTGGTGCGGTCGCCGGAGAGCCGGAAGCTGTCCAGCGACTCCACCAGCGTGGACTGTTTCCGGCGGGCGAGATCGAAGCGGGCAAGGCTGGGGCGGGCATCCTTGTCGTCCTGGCTCGCCTTGCCGTCACCGGTGACTCCGGCGAGGGCCCAGTCGAGCCACAGCAGTGCGCCGTCGGCTGCCTTCAGGGACGTGTAGTTGCCCTGGGGTACCGGGACGCCGATGACGCGGTGGGCGAGTCCTTCCGGGTCCACCCTGACCTCCGGCACTTCTGCCGCAGCTTCCTGATTCGGTTCCCCGGCTGAATCGCCTGCCCGGTCCTCCCCCGCATCCGGATCCACGGACGGACCGAACGGTGACGGCGTGTCAGCGGCCAGCGCTACAAGGTACGGCTTGATGGGGCTGGGGAAGGAAAGGTCAAAGGAGTGCCCGTCGTAGACGGGATCGAAGCTGCGGTTGGAGAGGAACGCCAGGAACTTTCCGTCCGGGGTGAAGGCCGGTGAGGTGTCGCAGAAGCGGCCGTCGGTAACGTCCACCAGGCCGGAGCCGGGATCCGTTACCCTGGCCAGCCGGAGCCGGCTGCGGGAACCGAAGGAGGTCACGGGTTCGGACCAGACCAGCCATTGGGAGTCCGCGGACCAGGCCAGGTCTGACACTGTGCCTTCGCCGATGCTGGCCACCAGTGTCAGTTCCCCGGTGCGCGTGTTGGCCGCGTACACCTCGCCGAAGGACGTACCCAGTGCGAGCCACCCGCCGTCCGGGCTGGCTTCGAGGGAGCTGGTGCGGGTGGGGCGGGGGAAAGCGATGCGGGTTGCTGCTGCGGGAGCAGAAGCCCCGGCAGCTGAGGGGGCGTCCTCGGGGGCAACGTCTGCCTGCTGGTCATCCCTGACCGTGGGAGCCGGACCGGCGCCTGCCAGGACCGCAGCCCCGGCGGCCGGAACAGGCTGCGGCAAAGCTACGGCGGCTTCGTCCTTTCCGTGCCCCGAAGCAGTAACGCTGCTTGGGTCTGCGGCGGGGGTGGATGTCCCCTGGGCGCTCCCCTCCGTTGTTCTGCCGGGCACCGGCGCGGCAACGTCCTTGATGTACAGCGCTTCGACGCCGTCGTGGTCCGCCACGTAGGCCAGCCGCCCGTCGCCGAGAGGCCTGGGAAGGCGGGCACGGACGCCCGGTGTTGCTTCGATGATGCGGGAAGGCCCGTCCTTGTGCCGCAGCCAGTGGATGGTGCCGTGCGCTTCGACCGCACTGGCCGCCCCGGCGCCATCCGGGACTGCCGCGGCAAGATGTTTGCTGGTGTTCAGCAGCGCCGGGCGCCGCGACTGGGAAGCAGAGCCCAGCGTGATGTCCAGCCGCACTGGGTCGGAACCAGGATCAGCAAGAACCCAGAGCTCACCCGCGGACTCGAAGATGATGCGCTTTCCGTCGGAGGCGGCATGCCGGACGTAGAAATCCTCGTGGTCCGTGTGCCTGCGCAGGTCCTTTCCATTCGGAAGGACCGAGTACAGGTTGCCGTAACCCTCGTGGTCGGACAGGAATGCGATGCGGCCGTCCACCCACATGGGATCAGCGAGGTTGCCGTCAAGGTCTGGCAGCAGGCGTTCGAATTCACCGTTGCCGTCGTTGTCCAGCCACAGCTTTCCGGCGGTGCCTCCGCGGTAGCGCTTCCACCACGCGGGTTCACGTGACAGCACGCTGCCCACCACCACCGGGCGCTCATCGCCCACTTCGGGGCCAAAGGCGACCGACTCCACCGGCCCGAAGGGCAGTTCCTCGGCCCAGCCGCCCTCAAGCGGGACACTGTAGGCGTGCGTGTGGCGGCTTTCGGCCTGGCGGAAGGCGCTGGTGACAACGACGGATCCTTTGGCAGTAAAGCCCTTTACCCGGGTGGTGCTGTGGCCGAAGTAGGTGAGCTGCCGGTAGTCGCCGCCGTCCACTGCCGCGGACACCACCTCCGGTGCTGTTCCCTGCACCACTGTCCATACCAGCCTCTGTCCGTCCGGGGTGAAACGGGGATTGCGGGCGGGCAGCTGGAGCGAGGAGACACGCCAGGCGCGCCCTCCATCCAGGGGCGCAATCCACACGTCATCCTCGGCCACAAAAGTGACCAGATCGCCGTGCAGGTGCGGGTAACGGAAGTAGCTCGAAGAGGTCATCGTTTGATCATAGTCAACCCCCGGTTACCCCTGTTGGAGGTGCTTCCGCTGCGTCCGCCGTGGTGTGATGGACCCCATGCGCATAGTTATCGCCGGCGCCTCCGGTCTGATCGGTAGCCACATGTCGGCCACCTTCCGCGATGCAGGCCACGACCTCGTGTCCCTGGTCCGGCGCGAGCCGGCATCGGCAACGGAAGTCCGGTGGAACCCGGCCGCCGGAGAACTTGACCCAATGGCACTGGCCGGAGCCGACGCCGTCGTCAATCTCTCGGGCGCCGGCATCGGGGACAGGCCGTGGACCCGCCGGCGCATTGACGAACTTTTCAGCTCCCGGGTGGACTCCACGCGGACGCTCACCCAGGCCATGCGCCAACTCGATTCCCCGCCCCCTGTCTTCATCAGCCAGTCCGGCTCCGGGTACTACGGCGACGCCGGCAACACGGTGCTTCGGGAAAACGCGCCGCAGGGAGCCGGCACCCTCGCCCGCATCTGTGGCGAGTGGGAAGCGGCAGCCGCCACCGCTCCCCCGGGTGTGCGGGTGGTGGTGCCGCGGACGGCGGTGGTCCTCAGCCGTTCCGGCGGTGCACTGGGCAGGCTGCTCCCCCTGATCCGGCTGGGGGTTGGCGGGCCGCTCGGCAACGGCCGCCAATACTGGCCGTGGATAACCCTGCCCGATGTTTCGGCAGCTTTCCTCTTCCTGCTGGAGTCCCCGCTGTCCGGACCGGTGAACCTTGCCGCCCCCGAGGATGCAGACGTGAACGCCCTGGTGGCTGCGCTTGCCAAGGCCCTGCACCGCCCTGCCGCGCTGCGGGTACCCGCCCCGGTGCTGCGTCTGGTGATGCGTGATCTGGCGGACGAACTACTCCTCGCCAGCCAGCGCATGGAACCCGCCCTGCTGTCCTCTGCCGGTTTCACCTGGCAGCATCCAACCCTTGCCCAGGCCGCGCAGTGGGTAGCCGGCAAGGAGTAGGCGCCTGCCTGCCTACGCTTCGGCGCCGGCATCAAGTTCCGGGAAGGATGTCGCTGACCCGCCATCTGCCGTCGACAAGGACCAGTACCAGGCGAAGCCGTTGCCCGGCATCGGCCTCTCCCCTTGCAGTCACAACGCCCTGGGCATCCTTTTCCTCATAGGCGGACGCGGCTGAGGTGACCTCAACCACGGCGCCGGCTTCGTTTCGGCCCTCCTCCGCCTGCACCTGCGACAGGGTGGTGGAGAATCCGGACAGGATGCGGCCGGATTGGCGCAGCCGCCCGCTGATTTCACTATCTGCTGCCGCCGCAGCCGAGCCATGCTGGTTCACCTCATCGAGGAGTTCCAGCTGTCCGGTGCTGAGGGCCAGCGACCTCAGCACCGCGAGGCCGTGGACCGCCACGGCGGGATCCGATGATGCCGCCTGCTGCCTGGCTGCCTCGACGGGACCGGCGTGCTGGCGTATTTCCGCAGGTAGGAGTTCGGGGACCCTGGTTGCGTTTGCCCCGGCAGCCGTCTCCGCCGGGGAATCAGGCCCGGCGGCGGTGACCCCAACACCGGACAGCCACCAGGCTGCAGCAACCGCCGCAGCGGTGGCTCCGGCAACAGCGGTCCGCCGTATCGGCTGGCCACCCGGCGGGGAGGCGTGCCGTCCTTTCCGCTGATTCCCAGGGTGGGCCGGAGGCATGACTCCCTTCGACTCGCTGAAGGGCAGCTTTCCCGGGGCAACGAACGGGCCTGACCATGGCGACGTCGTCAGCCGGCGCCGCAGCCGGCGGACCCGCTCACCGAGCCTGTGTGGAGTTGGTGCCTGCAGGCGTGTTACCAGTTCCGGCAGGACTGTGGGGTGGACTGCAGGCGCCAGGTCCAGCGGCAGCGGTGATGCGCTCCGGTAGACGGCTGTGGCGAGGGAGGCAGCAGTGGGCCGGAGCCGCCGGTCCTCGTTCAGCCCGGACTCCAGGGCGGCGGCGAGTTCCCGGGGGACCTCCGGAAGCAGGAGGGACAAGGGTGGCCGGTCCGCCGTCCGCTGCGGAGGCAGGCCGGTGAGGCAGAACCAGCCGAGCGCCGCCACCGAATAGACGTCACGTTCGGGCTGAAGGCCTGCCCGAACTGCGTCCACCGGCGCCGGATCCAGAAATCCGGGTGTGCCTGCACCGGCTGCAGAGCCAGGATCCCCCAGCATCCGGGCGATGCCGACGTCGGACAGCATCGGTTTGCCCTGGGCGGTGAACAGGACGTTGCCCGGCGAGACGTCGGCATGGGTGAACCCTTTGCCATGCAAATACGCCAGGGCCTGGGCGATGGGCGTCAGCACCGTCACTGTTTCCCCCACGCTGAGTTTTCCCCTGGCAGCGATCAGGCCGGCGAGGGAGCCACCTGGCGCGTAGTCCATGACCAGTGCGGCGGGGCCTTCCACGCCGGCCAACGCCACAGTGTGGTGGGCCTTGATGAGGTGGGTATGATCGAGGATGGACAGGATGCGGATCTCGCGCCGGATACCTTCTTCAGTCATCGCGGTTCCTCGGGACGACCTGCGGGCGGGCGGACGGAAGTACTTCAGGGCGAACTCCCGGCCGCTCCGTTCCTCCCGGACCAGCCAGACAGAGGAACTGCCGCCGCGGCCAAGCAACCGCCCTACGGCATAACCGGAAGCCGTTATCCCCTGCAAATCTTCCATGACCTATGTCTAGTCGAATCCGGCGCGGCGCGCAGAAGTTATCCACAGGGGCGCCAGGCCCGCTGCCGCCAAGGCCCGGGAGTGCACGGTGAGCTTAAGCACTAAACCGGGTGCGTGGGCGCCCAAGGTCTAAGCTGGATGCCATGACTCTTGAGTTTTCACAGCTGGGTCTTGCTCCGGACTTTGTCGACTACACCCGCGGTTGGGCCATCCAGAGCGAACTCCACGACAACGTCGTCGCCGGAAAGGCCCCGAGCACTGTACTCCTCCTCGAACACGCCCCGGTCTATACGGCCGGTAAACGGACGGAGGATCACGAACGGCCCTTCGACGGCACGCCGGTGGTCCCGGTGGACCGCGGCGGCAAGCTCACGTGGCATGGCCCTGGCCAACTGGTGGGGTATCCCATTATCAAGCTGAAGAACCGGGCCGGGATTCGCGACTACGTCGAACGCCTCGAGTCGGTCATCATCAATGTCCTTGCGGACTACGGCATCCAGGCCGTGCGGATCAAGGGCCGGGCAGGGGTCTGGATCGCAGCAGACGCGAAGGGCCCGGACAGGAAGATTGCCGCCATCGGCATCCGCGTCCATGAGGGCGTCACCATGCACGGGTTCGCCATCAACTGCAACAACGATCTTGCCCCGTACACGCAGATCATTGCCTGTGGAATAACCGATGCCGGTGTAACAACCATCGCCCAGGAAACCGGTTATGACGTCTCCCCGGCTGACCTCGTTTCCAGAATCACCGAAGAACTGCGCAAGAATGAAGACGCCCTGATCGCTACCCCCGAAGGAGCTCTACTGTGACATTGGCACCTGAAGGCCGGAAGCTTTTGCGCGTTGAACAGCGCAACTCTGCTGTCCCGGTGGAGCGGAAGCCGGACTGGATCAAGGCCAAGGTCCAGATGGGGCCGGAGTTCGTCCAGCTCAAGAACCTGGTGAAGAAGGAAGGCCTGCACACGGTGTGTGAGGAGGCCGGCTGCCCCAACATCTTTGAGTGCTGGGAGGACAAGGAAGCCACGTTCCTGATCGGCGGGTCCGAGTGCACCCGGCGGTGTGATTTCTGCCAGATCGACACCGGCAAACCCTCCCCGGTGGACCGGTTCGAACCAACCAAGGTGGCCAGGTCCGTGCAGGCGATGCAGCTGCGTTACGCCACCGTCACCGGCGTGGCCCGCGACGATCTCGAGGACGAGGGCGTGTGGCTGTACGCCGAGACGGTCCGCAAGATCCACGAACTGAACCCGGGCACCGGGGTGGAGCTGCTGATCCCCGACTTTTCCGGCAAACCTGAACACATCAATGCGATCTGCGACTCCAAGCCCGAGGTGTTCGCGCACAATGTCGAGACCGTGCCCAGGATTTTCAAGCGGATCCGGCCGGCGTTCCGCTATGAGCGTTCCCTGGATGTGATCACGCAGGGCCGGAACCTGGGCATGGTGACCAAGTCCAACCTGATCCTGGGGATGGGCGAGACCCGCGAGGAGATCTCCGAAGCGCTGCGGGACCTGCACGAGGCAGGCTGTGACCTGATCACCATCACCCAGTACCTGCGCCCGTCCGAGCGGCATCTGCCGGTGGACCGGTGGGTCAAGCCGCAGGAATTCGTGGACCTGCAGGACGAGGCCACCGAGATCGGGTTCCTCGGCGTCATGAGTGGCCCGCTGGTCCGTTCTTCCTACCGCGCCGGCAGGCTCTGGGCCACCGCGATGCGCAAGAAGGGCTGGGAGATCCCGGCAGAACTGGCCCACATCGAGTCCTCCGGCACCACCCGCCAGGAAGCCAGCTCCCTCCTCGCAGCCCACTCCTGACCCCGGAAACTCTTCATCCCCCAAGGGCCGGCACCGGAAGTCTTCGGTGCCGGCCCTTGGGCTTTGGTCACGTAGAATTAAGTCACTATGGCGAAATCCTCTGATTCCAGCAACTCCACTCCGTCTGGCTCCAGCGCAGTCAAGCGTGGCCTCTTCTCCCGCAAGCCGAAAGAAGCAAAGGTCAAGAAGCCCAGCCGGCTCAAGCAGATCGGCGAGGTCTTCACCATGACCCGCCGCCACGACCCCATGGTTCCGTGGCTTATGCTGCTGGTTTTCCTCGGCGTTGTGGCTGTCAGCTTCCTGGTGGGCTTCTGGCTTGAAAACTGGATCACGGGCCTGATCATCGGTATCCCGCTGGGCCTGCTGGGAGCCACGCTGATCCTCTCGCGGCGCGCGGAACGAGCGGCTTTCGCCCAGATCGAAAACCAGCCTGGCGCCTCAGGCGCCGCTCTGGGAACGCTTCGGCGCGGCTGGATCACCGAGGAACAGCCCGTCGCCGTCAACCCGCGCACGCAGGACGCCGTGTTCCGCGCCATCGGCCGTCCCGGCGTCGTGCTGGTCAGCGAGGGTCCCACGCACCGTGTAAAGCCCCTGCTGGACGCGGAACGCAAGCGCCTGGCGCGGATCCTTCCCAATGTCACTGTGCATGTCATCGAGAGCGGCCGCGGCGAGGGCCAGGTTCCCATCAGCCAGGTAGCGAAGAAGATGGGCAAGCTGAAGAAGGAACTGACCAAGCTTGAGGTGAATGCCGTGTCCAAGCGCATCGCTTCACTGGGCAACCGTCTCCTCATCCCCAAGGGCATCGACCCCTACAAAGCCCGCCCCAACCGCGGACGCTAGAGCGCACGCCCCGGTGTCCGGCCATGAGCCGGGACCGGGGCTTTTTTATGGCCGGCCAACGGCGCAACCGACTACAGGACAGGACAAAGTGGAACAGGACAAGGCCAAACAGGACCAGGCGAAACAGGACCAGGTGGAGTCTCCCGTGAGGAATGCCGTGCTCCGCGCCTTCCGGATCCTCGCGATCGCCGAAGCGTTCAGCTGGGCGGCGCTTCTGGTGGGCATGTACTTCAAGTGGATCGCCGGCACCACGGAAATTGGCGTGCAGGTGGCCGGGCCCGTCCACGGCGCATTGTTTGTGGGCTACGGGATCGCCGCGCTGGCACTCTGGCGGCTGCAGCGCTGGCCGTTCGTGGTGGCCCTCTTCGCAGGCCTTTCCGCCGTCTTCCCGTTTGCCACCCTCTGGTTTGAGCGCTGGGCCGGCAAGCGGGGGTACCTCGCGGCTGCCGCAGCCGAGGCTCCGGCAGCGAAGGAAGCCAGCCGCGTCTGAACCCGGGGGCACCTACCGGCGCAGGAGCAGCGTGTCCATCGCCTTGTCGTGGAGGCCGCGGTGGTCCGGATCAAAGATGACGGCGGGAACCACAAGGCAAAGCAGCACCGACCTCACCACCGCGGCCAGCGGCCCCGGCGCTCCGCCGCCGGCTTTCACCACGTGGATGCCGGCGGCGCGGTGCCCGATGCTGTAGCCAAGCGTGCCCACCAGGAGGATTTGTTCGACGGCGAAAATCGCCAGGGTGGCCCATGCGTCGCCCCCGAAGGCGAAGTTGCTGATGAGCAACGCAATGCCCCAGTCGATCATGATCGCGATGATCCTGCGCCCTGCCCGGGCAATGGAACCGGACCCGGACTCCGGCAACCCAAGCCGCTCACCCGGATACTTGGAGATGCCCGAGGTGTCAGGGCCGGTGAGCCAGGAGCCAATGTCTTTGCGATCTACCACCGTCCAAGTTTACCGGGTTCCTTCGCCCACACTGTGGAAGCGGTTAGACCACAGTGTGGACGGCGGATAGCCTTTCCATATCAGGGCATTCTGTAACCTGCCCGAAACAATGCGGACACGGACGGGAAATGCCGCGTCCATAGGCTGTTAGCAGTTTCAAGCAAATCCACCGGCAGACATTTGCAGCGGTACTTTCAGCAGGGAAACACTGCGGCGTTTCCCTGCTTTGGATTGCGCTGGATCAGATGGCTTTCACGCCAGATAGTTACATATGCGTTAGGAGCATAGATGTTCAAGACTGCGGACGAGGTCCTCAAGTTCATCAAAGACGAAGACATTAAATTCGTCGATATCCGTTTCACCGACCTTCCGGGTGTCCAGCAGCACTTCAATGTCCCGGCCAAGAGCGTTGACGCCGACTTCTTCATCAACGGCCAGCTCTTCGACGGATCCTCCATCCGCGGTTTCCAGGGCATCGCCGAATCCGATATGCAGCTGATCCCGGACGTCACCACCGCGTTCCTGGACACGTTCCGCATGGAAAAGACCCTCGCGCTGAACTTCTCCATCGTCAACCCCCGCACCGGCGATCCGTACCACCGTGACCCCCGCGGCGTGGCTGAGAAGGCCGAAGCCTACCTGGCCTCCACCGGCATCGCTGACACCGCTTTCTTCGCTCCCGAAGCAGAGTTCTTCGTGTTCGACAACGTCCAGTACCAGTCCTCCCCGCAGGGCAGCTTCTACAAGATCGATTCCGAAGAAGCCCACTGGAACACCGGCCGCGAAGAAGAGGGCGGAAACCTCGGTTACAAGACCCCCGTCAAGGGCGGCTACTTCCCGGTCTCCCCCACGGACAAGCAGGCTGACCTGCGCGATGCCATGTGCGTCGCCCTGGACGAAGCCGGCCTCGAGGTCGAGCGCAGCCACCACGAAGTTGGCTCCGCCGGCCAGGCTGAGATCAACTACAAGTTCACCACGCTGACCCACGCTGCCGATGACCTGCAGAAGTTCAAGTACGTCATCAAGAACACCGCAGACGCCTGGGGCAAGTCCGTGACGTTTATGCCCAAGCCGGTCTTCGGCGACAACGGCTCCGGCATGCACTGCCACCAGTCGCTGTGGAACGGCGGCGAGCCGCTGTTCTACGACGAGAAGGGCTACGCCGGCCTGTCCGACACCGCACGCTGGTACATCGGCGGCCTGCTCAAGCACGCCTCCGCCGTCCTGGCGTTCACCAACCCGACGGTGAACTCCTACCGCCGCCTGGTCAAGGGCTTCGAAGCTCCCGTCAACATGGTTTACTCGCAGGGCAACCGCTCCGCCGGTATCCGTATCCCCATCACGGGCACCAACCCCAAGGCCAAGCGCATCGAGTTCCGCGCGCCGGACCCCTCCTCCAACCCGTACCTGGCATTCGCTGCCCAGCTGATGGCCGGGATCGACGGCATCCGCAACCGCATCGAACCGCCGGCACCGATCGACAAGGACCTCTACGAGCTCCCCGCCGAGGAAGCCAAGGACATCCCCAAGGCTCCGGGCACACTCGAGGAAGCCCTGGAGGCCCTTCGCGAGGACAACGAGTTCCTGCAGGCCGGCGGCGTCTTCACCCAGGACCTGATCGACACCTGGATTGAGTACAAGTACGAAAACGAGATCCGTCCGCTGTCGCTGCGCCCGAACCCCTACGAGTTCGAGCTCTACTACGGCGTCTAGCCGGACCACGCGGCTGAAGCGGGCATGATCCGCCAGCACGCCGCGGAAATCTCTTACAGCAAGGCCGGCCTCAATCTCTGAGGCCGGCCTTCCTGCTGTCCGGATCTGCCAGGGCTGCGGCTGCCTGCCCGGCTTGGGCGGCGTCAACGGGCTGGGCGTGCTTCTTCTTCGTCAGCCGCGCCTAACAGCTGTACGGCGACCCTGGCGAACTCCGTCGGGAGTTCGGCGTCTAAAGACGCAAGGATGACAGTGGTGCGCTCCGCTGTGTCCACATTGCTTATTTCCTCGTTGTACAAGTCATCGGCCTCGCGCTTCAACCCGGCACCTGCCGCCTCGTCCAGGGCTTTGCCGCCCATAGACCACTTGAAGTCGTAGCTGTAGGTGGGTGCCCAGCCCTGGATGGCATCGGCAACAGTGGAGAACGTGAACTGACGTCCTTCTCTATTGAATGCGCTCACCAGGTACATATTGACTGGTTCCGTACCCTCGCGGTTGTCCACGTCCGCTACCAGGTAGGAAATTGGCGCTGCTCCGACCTTGCCTCTGTAGGCCTCGATCGCCGCGAGGGCAGGGTCTGCCGCAGGTGTCGGCAACGTGAAAGTTATCCGGGCACCCGACGCTGTAGTGAGCCCGTACAGTCCTGCGGGCATTGCTGCCCGTGCTGCCGTAGTTGAGGGTGAAGCCGCGCTTGTGCCCGCCGGTCCCGCCGTCGGACCGTTTTGCGCGGGCACCGGCGCTGAACACGCGGCGAGCATTAGGACAAAGGCCGGCAGAGCAATCCTGATCCGCTTCATGGCTTCCCAAAAGTAGGCGTATAAGGTGGGGATCCGGCTCCAGACGTGCTGAGACCGGGAACCGGATCCCCTGACGAGTGCTCCCCGAGACGAAGACTTTGCAAGCCTTCCCCCCAACAAGGTTTGAAGAACACCGTCAATCCTCATACTCGGGCAATACGGGACCGAGCGCAACGCCGGCATGCCCCGTTACGGTGCGGCGGGCCGGTCAAAACCGCGGAACATGATCCGCTGGGGTCCCGCGGAGCCCCCCGTATACTGCCCCCGGTCCTCAAAGCCGGCGCGGCGGTAGGCGGATAGTCCCGCGGGATTCGCTTCGTTGACGGAAAGGACGACGCCGGTCTCACCGGACCCGCGCCTGATGCTGAGTTTTTCCGCGGCCGCCACGGCGGCGGCAGCACCCAGCGGACCAAAGCCTTTGCCCTGTTCCCGCCGGTCGATCAGGAACCCCCGCAGCAGCCAGGCTGAATCGTCATGTGGCCAGCCCGCCAGCCGGGCTGCGCCGGCCTGCAAAGTGAGCACGCCGACGGCCCGCCCGAGGAATTCAATCACATAGGGACGCCGGGATTCCTCAGCGAGCCCCGCCAGGACCATTCGCAGCGGATCACCGACGAACTGCTCCTGGCCAGGCCTGAGTTCCAGCTCCGCCACTGCGCCCAGCTGGATGGCACGTGCGTCGTCGTCGAGGTCCTGAAGCGAAATCAGCCAGACCGTGTGGTCCATGCCGCTCAGGGCTGCGGGCCGGCGGACCCGTCAGTGGCCATGGAATCAGCCCCCACGGAATCGGCCGACGGACCGGCGGGATCCATCCACATCACTTCCCAGAGGTGGCCGTCCGGGTCCTGGAAGCTGTGGCTGTACATAAATCCGTAGTCCTGGGGGTCTTCGGACGGAGACCCGCCGGAAGCCAACGCGGTCTTGACGGCCCCATCCACTGCTTCCCGGCTGTCCACGGAGTAGGCGATGATCGCTTCCGCGGAGTCCTTGCTGTTAGCAACGTCCTTGGACGTGAACGTCTTGAAGAAGGTATCCACCAGGAGCATGACATATGCATTCTCGTTGATGATCATGCACGTGGCATTCTCATCCGTATAGTCCGGGTTGAAGGAGAAGCCGAGGGCAGCGAAGAACTCCACGGAACGATTCAGGTCTCTGACGGGCAGGTTGAAAAAGATTTGGGTAGCCATGGGCTCAAATTAGCACCGGCCCCGGACAAGTGTCAGCCACTCCCGACGAGCAATGGCGCAGCAGCCCGGTCAGTGGCCGTAGAAAACCCGCTCAAAGACTGCCCTGGCCCGGCGGCTGACGCGCAGGTAATCCTCTTCCAAAACCGCCGCCTGGCCGGGTTCGTAACCGCACCACCGCGCCACGGCTTCCAGGTCACGCCGTGAGGACGGCAGCAGGTCCGAGGCCTTGCCGCTCCAGATGACGTTTGCAGACCTGATCCGGCTGGCAAGACGCCAGGCAGCCGCCAGCAAGTCCGCGTCGTCCCTGTCCAGCAGCCCGGCCCGGGTTGCGGCTTCGAGCGCCCCGATGGTGGACGTGGTCCGCAGCTCCTCGAGTTTGCCCGCATGCTGAAGCTGCAAAAGCTGGACCAGCCACTCGACGTCACTGAGCCCGCCCCGGCCCAGCTTGAGGTGCCTGGCTGGATCAGCCCCGCGGGGCAGGCGTTCTGATTCAACCCTTGCCTTGACGCGCCGGATTTCGCGGACATCCTGCTCCGATATGGATTCCGGATACCTGATGGGATCGATGAGGTCGAGGAAGTCCGCGGCCAGGGCGTCATCGCCCGCCATCGGCCGTGCACGCAGCAACGCCTGCGCCTCCCAGATGAGCGACCAGCGCCGATAGTACTCGGCGAAGGAGTCCAGGGAGCGGACCATCGCGCCGCTCTTGCCTTCCGGCCGCAGGTCAGCGTCAACCTGCAGCACCCGTTCGGCCATAATGGCCGGCTTCAGCGGCTGGGTCAGGAGGCTGGAAACCTTCGCCACTATCCGCGATGCCTGCTCCTGTGCCTCCTCCTGCGAAAACCCAGGCAGTGCCCTGTGGACGTACATCACATCGGCGTCGGACCCGTAGCCGATTTCGCGGCCGCCCTGACGGCCCATGGCCACCACCAGGACAGCGGTTTTCAGTGGCCCCTTGGCGGAGACGATTCCTTCGGCCACGCGGAGTGCGCCCAGCACCGCGGCCCTGTCGGTGTCTGCCAGGGCGGCCCCCACACGGTCCTGGTCCAGCAGTCCGGAGGAGTCCGCAATGGCGATCCTCAGCGTCTCGCGCCGCCTGATCAGCCGGATCAGCCGCATGGCACTTTCCGGATCAGCATGGCGGGACATCTTGGAGGTTATCTCCTGCCACTGCGCCTCGAACGTCACCGGGACGAGGTCCTTATCCTGGCCGAGCCACGCCACCGATTCAGGGGACACTTCCAGCAGATCGGCGATCAGGCGCGAATTGGACAGCATGTGGCACAGGCGCTCGGCGGCAGCGTTGGAGTCCCGGAGCATTCCCAGGTACCAGTGGGTGGTGCCCAGGGCTTCGCTTACCCGGCGGAAGGCGAGGAGGCCGGCGTCGGGATCCACGCCTTCGGCCAGCCAGTCAAGCAGGATGGGCAGTAGTTGCCGTTGCAGGGCCGCCCTGCGGCTCACCCCGGCGGTGAGGGCTTCGATGTGGCGCATGGCGCCCTTCGGGTCCCGGTAGCCGAGGGCAGCGAGACGGCCCTGGGCGGCTTCGGGCGTCAGCCTGGCGTCCTCGCTGCTGAGTTTAGCTGCGGTGTTGAGCAGGGGCCGGTAGAAGATTCGCTCATGCAGCTCACGCACCGAGCGCTTTGTTTTCTGCCAGGCGGTCAGCAGAGCGTCCGGATGCGGACGCTCGTTGGAAAACGGCCCCAGAACCGCTTTGGCCAGCGCCCGGAGGGCCGGCTCGCCGACCGGCATCAGGTGCGTCCTGCGGAGCTGGAAGAGCTGGATGCGGTGCTCCAGCAGGCGCAGGTACCGGTACGCATTGTCGAACGCCGCGGCGTCAGCCCGTCCGATGTAGCCGCCTGCTGACAGGGCGGCGATCGCGGAGGTCGTATCCCGCCGGCGCAGAGTTTCGTCGGATTTGCCGTGGACCAGCTGGAGCAGCTGCACCGTAAACTCAACGTCGCGGAGTCCTCCGCGGCCCAGCTTGATCTGGCGCTGTTCCTCTGCCTGCGGGATGTGTTCCGTAACCCGGCGCCGCATGGCCTGCACCGATTCAACAAACCCGTCCCGGCTGGCCGAACTCCAGATCAGCGGCGCGATGGCGTCCTCGTACTGCCGGCCAAGGGCAACATCACCGGCGATGGTGCGCGCTTTCAGCAGGGCCTGGAACTCCCAGCTCTCCGCCCACCGAGCGTAGTAGGTCTCGTGGGAGGCAAGGGTGCGCACCAGCGGACCGGATTTCCCTTCCGGCCGGAGGTTGGCATCCACTTCCCACAGCCCGGGTTCCCTGGCGACTGATGAAATCGCACGGGATATCCCGCTGGCCAGGGCAGTGCCAATCGTACTGCCCTGTGCCTCCTCCAGGCCGCCCGTCTCGACCACGTAAATGACGTCGACGTCGGAAATGTAGTTAAGCTCCCGCGCTCCGCACTTGCCCATCCCGATGACGGCAAGGCCGACGTCGGCCACGTCCGAGGCGCTGAACTGGCCCGCTGCCTCGGCGCGCGAAACAGCGAGGGCCGCCTCGATGGCTGCCCCGGCGAGGTCTGCGAGCTCCCCGCCGGCCAGGGGCAGGAAATCCAGTGGATCCGCCGCGCACAGGTCCTTGACGGCAAGATCCACCACCCCCCGGCGGTAGGCCGTCCGCAGGGCGGCGTACGCCTCCGTTCCGGTGACGCCGGCGACGGGCCGGGCTGCCCGCGGATCGGCACCCACCGATTGGAGGAGGACAGCGCGCAGCGCCGAAGCATCCGCCTGCAGGGGCTCGGGGCTGGGACGCACATTAAAGGCGTCAAGGTGTTCGGGGTGGCGGATGAGGAACTCCCCCAGCGCCTCCGAAGCCCCCAGCACCCGGTACAGCGGTTCACTCGTTTCGGGGTCGGCGCCCGCCAACTCCCGAAGGGCGGGATGCTTTTCGATCAGCCGCACCAGGGACTGAAGGGCTGTGTCCGGACTGGCTGCCATCTGCAGCCCCGCAAAGAGCCGCTCTTCGTCCAGTCCTTCAAGCTCGCGGGCAGCCAGAAACCGCTCGCCCTTCTCCAGGTCACTGAAGCCGGCCGAAATCAGGCGCCGTGCGAGGCTCACAACCGGTGCCTAGAGAATTCCCAGGTTGCGCTGCAGCTCGTACGGCGTCACCTGGAGCCGGTAGTCCTGCCACTCGGCACGCTTGTTCCGCAGGAAGTGTTCGTAAACCTGCTCGCCCAGGATCTGCGGCATCAGTTCAGAGTCCTCCATCGAGCGGATGGCCTCATGCAGGCTGGCCGGAAGGGGATCGTGCCCCATCGCGCGGCGCTCCGCCGAACTCAGTGACCAGACATCGTCCTCGGCGGCAGCCGGCAGGTCGTAGCCTTCCTCGATGCCCTTCAGCCCGGCGCCCAGCAGGACGGCGTAGGCAAGGTAGGGGTTTGCTGCGGAATCGATGCCGCGGTACTCGATCCGCGCCGACTGGCCCTTGCCCGGCTTGTACAACGGGACGCGGACCAGGGCCGAGCGGTTGTTATGTCCCCAGCTCAGGTAGCTCGGGGCCTCCCCGCCGCCCCACAGCCGCTTGTAGGAGTTCACGAACTGGTTTGTCACCGCAGTGAACTCGGGGGCGTGCTTGAGGATGCCGGCAATGAACTGGCGCGCTGTCTTGGACAGCTGGAATTCGGCGCCGGCCTCATAGAAAGCGTTGGTGTCCCCCTCGAACAGGGAAAAGTGGGTGTGCATGCCGGAGCCGGGGTGCGCGGTGAAGGGCTTGGGCATAAAGGTGGCGTAGGTCCCCTGCTGGAGCGCCACTTCCTTGATGATTGTCCGGAACGTCATGATGTTGTCCGCCGTCTGGAGGGCATCCGCGTAGCGCAAATCGATCTCGTTCTGCCCCGGGCCCGCTTCATGGTGGCTGAACTCCACCGAAATGCCTACGGATTCCAGCATCGTCACCGCCGTGCGGCGGAAATCCTGGGCCACTCCGCCCGGGACGTGGTCAAAGTAGCCACCCTCGTCAACCGGCACCGGTGCGCCGTCCGGGCCTGGCTCCTGCGACTTGAGGAGGTAGAACTCGATCTCAGGGTGGGTGTAGCAGGTGAACCCCATGTCCGCGGCCTTGGCGAGCGTGCGCTTGAGGACGTTGCGCGGGTCTGCGGTGGAAGGCTCACCGTCAGGCGTCAGGATGTCACAGAACATGCGGGACGTCTGCTCCGTTTCGCCGCGCCACGGGAGGATCTGGAAGGTGGACGGGTCCGGCTGCGCGAGCATGTCGGACTCGAACACACGCGCCAGCCCTTCAATAGCTGAACCGTCGAAACCGAGGCCCTCTTCGAATGCACCCTCCACTTCCGCCGGCGCCAGCGCCACGGACTTGAGTGAACCCACGACGTCGGTGAACCACAGGCGCACGAAACGTACGTCGCGCTCTTCGATTGTGCGCAGGACAAACTCTTGCTGGCGGTCCATGATGGCCTCTTCTCCGGTCAACGTCCATGCCCCGGTCCGCAGAATGCCGGCAGCAGTTCACAAACACTGTACTAAGCAATTGACGCCGATGCTGGAGCCTGCAGGCCGCGTAACACAGCGTTAACACGGCGGCCAGCGAAATCCCGCCAACAGCAGCCCCTGCCCGGGCCGCGGCCGACGCCTCCCTTATGACGCGAATCACCCATGCTGGAGACACCGCCTGTAGCTAGGACCGCCGGTGCCGCATTACGCTCATGCCATGGCCTCAAGCAACAGTCCTGACTCAAGCACGTCCGCCGACGTCCCCGCCCCCTACGGCAGCGGGCCTGGCCAGGGCGCGCCGCCGCCCTCAGAGCGGAAGCCTGCCAAGGTGCGCGTCCACCATCTTCAGCAGGCCAAGAACGACGGAACCAGGTTCGCGATGCTGACTGCCTACGAGCAGTACACGGCAGAAATCTTCGACGCTGCGGGCATCGAGGTGCTCCTCGTGGGTGACTCAGCGTCCAACAATGTCTTCGGCAATGAAACCAGCCTGCCGGTAACCGTGGATGAACTGCTCCCCCTGTGCCGCGCAGTGGCACGTTCCGCCAAGCGGGCCCTCGTTGTGGCCGACCTGCCGTTCGGCAGCTACGAGGTTTCCCCCGAGCAGGCCGTCGCCGCGGGCGTGCGGTTCCTGAAGGAAGGCCTGGCGCATGCCGTCAAAATCGAAGGCGGCAAATACTATGCGCCGACGGTCCGGGCCATGGTGCAGGCAGGGATTCCGGTGATGGCCCACATCGGCTTTACGCCGCAGAGTGAGCACGCGCTGGGCGGTTACCGTGTCCAGGGCCGCGGCAGCGACGCTCAACGCCTGATTGACGACGCCGTGGCGTTGGCGGATGCCGGCGCCTTCAGCGTGCTGATGGAGATGGTCCCCGCGGAGACGGCGGCGGCAGTGGATAAGGCCGTCACCGTTCCCACCGTTGGCATCGGCGCCGGCAAGGAGACCACCGGCCAGGTGCTGGTCTGGCAGGACATGGCCGGACTCCGGGGCGGCAGGATGGCCAAGTTCGTCAAGCAGTACGCGGACCTGCGGACCACTCTCCTGGATGCGGCTGCGGCGTACGGTGAGGATGTCAGGTCCGGCCAGTTCCCAGGGCCTGAGCACACTTTCTAGGCGCAGGTTCCCCGGAAGCAGGCCGGCGCCAGGCCGGCCTGCCCTGCGTGCCCGTCAGTCGTCGTCGCCCTTTTCCCAGGCTTCATTGCGGGCGCGGACCTTCTCCAGGGCGTGCTCCGCTTCTGCCCTCGTCTTGTAGGGGCCGATCAGCTGGCTCCAGTCCGAGAGCCGGTCCTCCTCCACCTCGTGGGTTTTGATGTTGTACCAGTACTCAGTCATCGTTGTTCCCCGTTCCGGCAGGCAGGAACCTGCGTGACGCGCGTAACTTAAACCCTTACGCGGGACAGACGCGGCTCCCGGTTGTTAGGCGTTCTGTGGTGCCTTATATGATCAATCTATGCCTTCCCTTGCCTCGACTGCACCCATCGGCACCCTTACCCCGGGAACCGTCAGCCCGCAGCGTCCCGTCCCGGCGTCCATCCCCCGCCCCGAGTATGTGGGCAGGCCGGCACCCGCGAAGTTCACCGGTTCCGAGGTCAAATCCGCGGAAACCGTCGAGAAGATCCGCGTGGCCGCAAAAATCGCCGCGCAAGCCATCGTTGAAGTGGGCAAGCACATCGAGCCCGGTGTCACTACCGACCAGCTGGACAAGGTGGGCCACGAGTTCCTCCTTGACCACCACGCATACCCCTCCACCCTCGGATACCGGGGATTCCCCAAGTCCTTGTGCTCGTCACTGAACGAGGTCATCTGCCACGGGATCCCGGACACTACCGTGGTCAACGACGGCGACATCCTCAACATCGACATCACGGCCTACGTCGACGGCGTCCACGGCGACACCAACTACACCTTCCTGGTAGGGGATGTTGACGAGGAGTCCCGCCTGCTCGTGGAACGGACCCAGGAATCCCTGAACCGTGCAATCAAGGCCGTTGCCCCGGGACGCGAGATCAACGTGATCGGCCGCGCCATCGAGTCCTACGCCAAACGCTTCGGCTACGGGGTGGTCCGGGACTTCACCGGCCACGGTGTCGGCGAGGCCTTCCACACCGGGCTTATCATCCCCCACTACGACGCCGCCCCCGCCTACAGCACAGTGATTGAGCCCGGCATGGTGTTCACCATTGAACCGATGCTGACGCTGGGCACCGTGGAGTGGGACATGTGGGCCGATGACTGGACCGTGGTGACCCGGGACCGCAAGCGCACCGCCCAGTTTGAGCACACGCTGCTGGTCACCGAGTCCGGGGCGGAGATCCTGACCCTCCCCTGACCCGCAGCAGTCCCAAGCTTCCCAACACCTTATAACCGGTCAGCCAGCGCTGTTGACCACGCAACTACCGGGACCGGCTTCGCGCCGCCCCTCCCTGCCCGCCCCTGCCACGAACGGAAAACCCATTGGCCAAGAAGGACGAGAAGTCGCACAAGAACGCCCCGCTGATCGGCATCGACATCGGAGGCACGGGAATCAAGGGCGGCATCGTCGACCTGAAGAAGGGCAAACTGCTGGGTGACCGGTTCCGCGTTCCCACCCCTCAACCGGCCACCCCGGAGTCGGTTGCCGAGGCCGTGGCACTGGTGGTTTCCGAGCTCTCGGCACGCCCTGAAGCGCCTGCTGCCGGCTCGCCCGTTGGCGTCACCTTCCCTGGCATCATCCAGCACGGCGTGGTCCACTCCGCCGCGAACGTGGACAAGAGCTGGCTCAACACCGACATCGACGGCCTCCTGACGGCGCGCCTGGGCCGTCCGGTCGAGGTCATCAACGACGCCGACGCCGCCGGCCTCGCGGAGGCCCGCTATGGCGCCGGGGCAGGGGTCGCCGGCACGGTTCTGGTGATCACCCTCGGCACGGGAATCGGCTCGGCCTTTATCTTCGACGGCAAACTCGTACCGAACGCCGAGCTGGGCCACCTGGAAATCGACGGCCACGACGCGGAAACCAAGGCCTCCGCCGTGGCCCGGGAAAGGGACGGCCTCACCTGGGACGAATACAGCGTCCTGCTGCAGCGCTACTTCTCCCATGTCGAGTTCCTGTTCTCCCCCGAACTGTTCATCGTGGGCGGAGGCATATCCAAGCGCGCAGACGAGTACCTCCCGAAGCTCAAGCTCCGCACGCCGATCGTGCCTGCGGTCCTGCGGAACGAGGCCGGCATCGTAGGCGCCGCCATCGAAATCGCTTTGAAGCACAAGCTCGCAAAATAGCGGTGAGCGTCGTTTCGGGCCCCGCCACCCGCGGCGTCATGGTGGTCACCGGTGCCAGCCGGGGCATCGGTGCCGCCACCGCCCGCTTGGCTGCCCGCACCGGTTACGCCGTGGTGGTGAACTACTCCGCCGATGCTGACGGTGCCGCGGCGGTGGTAAAGGACATTACGGACGGCGGCGGCACGGCAGTAGGTGCCGAGGCCGACGTCAGCGATCCCACCGCAGTCCGCTCCCTGTTCGACGCCGCCGTGCGGCTTGGGCCGCTGACTGCAGTAGTAAACAACGCGGGCATCACCGGCAACCTAATCGGGAACCTCGTGGACATGCCCGCTGAGAACATCCGGCGGGTCATGGATGTCAACGTCACCGGGCTGATCTACGTCTGCCAGGAAGCGGTGCGGCGCCTGGACAATCGGGCGGGCGGCGCAGGCGGTTCCATCATCAATATCTCCTCCACGGCAACAAAGGCAGGTTCCCCCGGAACCTGGGCGCACTACGCGGCTTCCAAGGGGGCGGTGGATGTGCTCACCACGGGCCTGGCGGCTGAAGTGGCAAAGCAGGGCATCCGGGTGAACGCAGTTGCGCCCGGGAGCACCAACACCGGCCTGCACGCCGCGGCCGGGATGCCGGACCGCGTTGAGCGGCTCAACCCGACCATTCCGCTCGGCAGGGGCGCTGAACCCGAAGAGGTGGCGGCCGCCGTACTGTGGCTAATGTCGGCGGAGGCGGGCTATATCACCGGCGCCGTGCTGCCCGTTTCAGGGGGAAGGTAGCCGGCCTGGCCCCTG
This sequence comes from Arthrobacter sp. Hb9-2, assembly GCF_059091165.1. NCBI lineage: Bacteria > Bacillati > Actinomycetota > Actinomycetes > Micrococcales > Micrococcaceae > Arthrobacter > Arthrobacter sp. Hb9-2. The sequence goes on from NZ_JBNHGJ010000007.1 coordinate 108,018, forward strand.
GCGGGCGCCAAGTGTGGTGCCGGTGGTGGCTGCGGCTTCCCCTCCACTGCCACCACCGGAGCTTACAGTGCGCTCTTTTCGGAGCTTCTGGCGCCCTTGGCAGGAGTACCCTTTGCGTCCTCTTCGGCTTCCTGGCGGAGCAGGGCTATAGCCGATTCGAAATCCTCAAGGGATTCGAAGGCCTGGTAGACGCTCGCAAAGCGGAGGTAGGCCACCTTGTCCAGCTTCTGCAGCGGACCGAGGATAACGAGTCCCACCTCGTGGGCGTCGATTTCGGCGGCGCCGGATGAGCGGATCTGCTCCTCGACTTCCTGGGCGAGCAGCGCAAGGTCGTCCTCGCTGACGGGGCGTCCCTGGCAGGCCTTGCGGACGCCGTTGATGACCTTGCTGCGGCTGAAGGGCTCCCCCACGCCGGAACGCTTGATGACGGACAAACTGGTGGTCTCCACCGTGGTGAACCTGCGCCCGCATTCGGGGCACTGGCGGCGCCGGCGGATGGCCGAGCCGTCGTCCGCCATGCGGCTGTCCACCACGCGGGAATCGGGGTTGCGGCAGAACGGACAATACATGGCGTCCCTTCTTTCGCTGGATAATCTTCGCTTGGTGGCTTGCTTCTTGATGGCCCCTGAGCCAAAGCACAGGCAGCCCGATATTGCCTCTTAGTTTACGTCCCGGCGCAGCCTAATCACAAGCCTGTAACTACTACATGTTGTGGTGCGTCCTACTAGATAGCGGAGCCCGGCAGGTCCTGGCCCCTTGGGAACCGGGCCGTCACCGCCTCGCCGTGGGCGGGCAGGTCTTCTGCGCCGGCCAGGCTGACGATGTGGCCGCTTACTTCCGCCAGGGCGTCACGGCTGTAGTTCACTACCTGGATGGCACGCAGGAAGGTGGTGACATTCAAGCCGGACGAGAACGCAGCTGTGCCGCTGGTGGGCAGTACGTGGTTGGAGCCGGCACAGTAATCCCCCAGGCTGACGGGGCTGTAGTCCCCAACAAAGATGGCGCCGGCATTGCGGATCCTGGCGGCCACGCCGGCTGCGTCCCGGGTCATGATTTCCAGGTGTTCTGCTGCGTACGCGTCGCAGGCAGCGATACCCTGTTCCAGGTCGTCCACCAGGACCACTCCGGACTGCGGGCCCGACAGTGCTTCGCGGACCCGGCCGGAGTGCTTCGTCGCCACGGCCTGCCGGCCGAGTTCCCTGCGTACGGCAGCCGCGAGGTCCTCGGAATCCGTAATCAGCACCGAGGCTGCCTTGGGATCGTGCTCGGCCTGGCTGATCAGGTCGGCGGCAACCAGGGCAGGTTGGGCCGTGGAGTCCGCCAGGATGGCGATTTCGGTGGTGCCCGCCTCGGAATCGATCCCCACCACACCCTTGACCAGGCGTTTGGCCGTGGCCACGAAAATGTTGCCCGGCCCCGTCACCACATCCACCGGTTCCAAAGCCGGACCGGCCTCCGTCGCCTGCACCCCGTAGGCGAATGCGGCGATGGCCTGGGCGCCGCCGATGGCGTACACCTCAGTGATGCCGAGCAGTGCAGCGGCCGCCAGAATGGTGGGATGCGGCAGCCCGCCAAACTCCTTCTGCGGAGGGGATGCCAGGGCAATGGACTCCACTCCGGCTGCGAGGGCCGGAACCACGTTCATGATCACCGAAGACGGGTACACGGCCAGGCCGCCGGGGACGTAGAGTCCCACCCGCGCCACCGGCACCCAGTTCTGGCTGACCACCGCGCCGTCCCCGAGTTGGACCTCCACGTTGCGCGGACGCTGGCCGTCGGCGAACCGGCGTGCCCTGCTGATCGATTCCTCCAGCGCCCGCCGGACGGCCGGATCCAGCTTTTGAAGCGCCGCCGAGAGGGCCTCCTGCGGGACGAGCGGGTGGTTTTGCGCCACCCCGTCGAAGCGCAGGGCCAGTTCGCCCAAGGCATCGAATCCCCGTTCCCGGACGGCCGCGATGATGTCGAGGACCTTTTCCTCCGCGTCGGCCACAGTCTGGCCCTGGGCGCGCGGCACCGCAGCGCGAAGTCCAGCGAGGGTCAGGTTCCGGCCCCGAAGGTCAACGGTCCGGAAGCTAACGGCGGAAGCGGCGGGGGCGGCGGGAAACTCCGAAGAAATGGTCACCGCACTATTTTACGGGCCCAACTGCAACGGACCGCGAACTGTCCGCGCCGCCGTCGTCCTTCCTGCCCAGGAGGTGCATCAGCTCCAGCACGAAGACGGATACGGCAGTGGCAGCGGGCCACAGCAGCAGCACGGGCAGGGCGCGCAACGAAAAGGCAATGCTGGCGTTGGCCGAGGCGTCCACGTCAGGCCCCCACAGCTGCGCGGACAGCAACCCTGCCTGCCAGGCGAGGACTGCGCCGCATAAGGCGCCGGCCAACCCCATCAACAGGTCTGCCTGCGGGTCCCGGCGCTTTTTGTCCGCCAGGAACACCGCCAGGAGGCACCCCGCGAACACCAGCAGCCCGGCCAGCGTGAGGTCCCTTGGCAGCCACACCTGGGGGTTGGTGCCGGCGCCGAGGGCCGGGTCCCTGGTGATGAGGTTGAGGCCGCCGGGCGCCAGGATCCACCAGAGGATTCCAGCGGGCACGCCCAACGCTGCCGGGACCGCGAGCAGGGCCCAGGGCAACCGCGGACGTACCCGGCGGGTTGTTTTCGTCATGCAACAAACCTTAACAGTTGTTCCAGCGGCTTAACGGCCGGACGTGGGGCTTCAAGAGATTCCCTGCCTGGCCAACGGGACCATACCCTTGAAGGAGAACGCAGCCATCCACCACAGGAGTACCAGTGACCGTAAATGACGTACCGTTCGAGCGGACGTTCAGGGAGATGTTCCGGCGCCATGCCGCGGGCGTTGCCATCATCACGGTCAACTACCAGGACAAGCCGTTTGGATTCACCGCCACGTCCGTCGCGTCGCTGTCAGCGCAGCCCCCGCGTTTCACCTTCAACATGGCGCGCAGTTCCAGGTCATGGCCGGCCGTGGCCAACACCACCTACCTCGGGGTCCATATGCTCGGCCTGGAAAACCAGCAACTCGCTGACCGGTTTGCCGGGGCCGGCAACCGCTTTGAAGGCGACCACTGGGATGTCGGGCCGCACGGGGTGCCGGTGCTCAAGGATGTGGCTGGGTGGTTGATCGGCGAGGTGCAGATGCGCCTCTCGTTCGAGAACAATGCGGTTGTGGTGGTCCAGGTGGTTGACGGCCAGGTGGGCGGGGACGGCTCGCCGCTGCTCTACCACGGAGGCGGCTACAGCCAGCCCGTGCCGCTCGATTACGAGATCTGACAATTCACCTCCAAACAGCAGCCGACGGCGGGATTCACTCCCGCCGTCGGCTGCTGTTTGCTGGCCCTCCCCGGAGCCCCTCAGGCCCGGAGCCCTCAGGCGTCCAGGCAGGCGGGGCCCAGCAGTACCTTCAGGTCGCCAAAGAGCGACGGGCTCGGGTTCACGCGGAGGTGTACCGGCAGTCCCATAATCTCGGTCCTGGTGTCGCCCTGCAGATGCAGGCGGACTTCCGAGTTCCCGCGGTGCGTCCGGAGCACATCGCCCAGCTCCGTGACCACAGCCTCAGTGGCCTTGTGGGTGGGCATGGTGATCACGAGTGGTCCGTTCAGCCCTTCGCTCAGGTCCGGAACGGACAGTTCCATGCAGTTGAGGGTGATCGCGCCGTCGTCACGCTTCTGCAGGCGCCCCTTGACCACCACGATCAGGTCTTCGGCAAGCACCGAGGCAATGGGTCCATAAACCTGGCCAAAGAACATCACTTCCATCGAACCGCCCAGGTCCTCCACCTCTGCCCTGGCGTAGGCGTTGCCGCTGGCCTTCGCGATCCGCCGGCTGAGCGACGTAATCATGCCGGCGATGGTGATGATGGCGCCGTCCTGCGGCCCATCCTCGCCGAGGACGGACGTGATGGTCATTTCGGCGTGCTGGCTCAGCACCCCTTCAAGGCCCTGCAGCGGGTGGTCCGAGACATACAGCCCCAGCATGTCCCGTTCGAAGGAGAGTTTGTCCTTCTTCTCCCACTCCGGAAGGTCAGGGATATCGATGCTCAGCGACGACTCGGACTCGGCCTCCTCAAAGCCGGCGAAAAGGTCGAACTGGCCAATCGCCTCGTTCCGCTTGAGCGTGATAACCGAATCGATGGCCTCCTCATGGATCATCGCCAGGGCACGGCGGTGATGGCCCAGTGAGTCGAATGCGCCGGACTTGATGAGCGACTCAATGGTGCGCTTGTTGCAAACCACTGCCGGCACCTTCATCAGGTAATCCTTGAAGGACGTAAACGCACCCTCGCTTTCGCGGGCTGCCACCATGGCTTCCACCACGTTGACGCCCACGTTGCGGATGGCGCCCATGCCGAAGCGGATGTCATTGCCCACAGGAGTGAAGTTCAGCGCGGACTCATTAACGTCCGGCGGCAGCACGGTGATGCCCATGCGACGGCACTCGTTCAGGTAGATGGCTGACTTGTCCTTATCGTCACCCACCGAGGTGAGCAGCGCGGCCATGTACTCCGGCGCGTAATGGGCCTTGAGGTACGCGGTCCAGTAGGAGATGACGCCGTATGCGGCAGAGTGTGCCTTATTAAACGCGTAGTCCGAGAACGGCAGCAGGATGTCCCACAGGGTCTTCACGGCCTGCATGGAGTAGCCGTTGTCCTGCATGCCCTGGGAGAAGCCCGCGAACTGCTTGTCCAGCTCGGATTTCTTCTTTTTACCCATGGCGCGGCGGAGGATGTCTGCCTGGCCCAGCGAGTAGCCGGCCAGCTTCTGGGCCACCGCCATCACCTGCTCCTGGTACACGATCAGGCCGTAGGTCCCGCCGAGGATTTCCTTGAGGGGTTCCTCCAGTTCGGGATGGATGGGGATGACTTCCTGGATGCCGTTCTTGCGCAGTGCGTAGTCGGTGTGGGCGTTCGCCCCCATGGGGCCCGGCCGGTACAGGGCGAGGACAGCCGAGATGTCTTCGAAGTTGTCAGGCTTCATCAACTTGAGCAGGGAGCGCATCGGTCCGCCGTCGAGCTGGAACACTCCCAGCGTGTCACCGCGGGCCAGCAGCTCGTAGGAGGGGGCGTCGTCGAGTTCCAGGGACTCCAGGTCCAGGTCGATGCCGCGGTTCATTTTGATGTTTTCCAGGGCATCGGAAATGATTGTGAGGTTCCGCAGCCCCAGGAAGTCCATCTTGATCAGGCCAAGGCCTTCACAGGTGGGGTAATCGAACTGCGTGATCACCTGGCCGTCCTGGATCCGGCGCATGATGGGGATGACGTCGATGATCGGGTCCGAGGACATGATCACGCCGGCGGCGTGCACGCCCCACTGGCGCTTCAGCCCCTCAATGCCCAGCGCTGTCTCGAACACCTTGGCGGCTTCCGGGTCCGTGCTGATCAGCTGCCGGAAGTCGCCGGCTTCGCCGTAGCGTTTGGCCTCCGGGTTCTGGATATCCGCCAGTGGGATGTCCTTGGCCATCACGGCCGGGGGCAGCGCCTTGGTCAGCTGCTCCCCCATGCTGAACGGATACCCCAGCACGCGCGAGGAGTCTTTCAGCGCCTGCTTTGTTTTGATCGTGCCGTAGGTGACGATCATGGCAACGCGCTCGTCACCATACTTGCGGGTCACGTAGTCGATGACTTCCGGGCGGCGCCGGTCATCGAAGTCGACGTCGAAGTCAGGCATGGAGACGCGGTCAGGGTTCAGGAACCGCTCGAAGATCAGGCCGTGGCGCAGCGGGTCCAGGTCGGTGATGCGCATGGCGTAGGCCACCATCGAGCCGGCACCGGAACCACGGCCGGGACCTACCCGGATCCCGTTGTTCTTGGCCCAGTTGATGAAGTCCGCCACCACCAGGAAGTAGCCGGGGAAGCCCATGGAGGTGATGACGCCCAGCTCGTAGTCGGCCTGGGCCCGCACCTCGTCCGGAACACCGGCGGGGTAGCGGTACTCGAGCCCCTTGGCTACTTCCTTGACCAGCCATGAGGTTTCGTCCTCGCCGGGCGGGCAGGGGAACCGTGGCATGTAGTTGGCCCCGGTGTTGAAGGAAACCTCGCACCGCTCGGCGATCAGGAGGGTGTTGTCGCAGGCATCGGGGTGGTCCCGGAAGAGCTCACGCATCTCCTGCGGTGACTTCAGGTAGTAGCCGCTGCCGGAGAAGGCGAAGCGGGAGCCGCCGTTGTCGTACGTAGGTTCCAGGAGGGTGGAGCCGGACTGAATGGCCAGCAGGGCCTCGTGGGCTTTGGCGTCGTGCTCGTGGGTGTAGTGGAGGTCGTTGGTGGCGACGAGGGGAAGGTTTAGGTCCTTGGCGAGCCGGAGCAGGTCCCCGGTGACCCGCCGTTCGATGTCCAGCCCGTGGTCCATCAGTTCGCAGAAGTAGTTTTCGGCACCGAAGATGTCGCGGAACTCGGAGGCGGCCTCAAGCGCCTCGCGGTATTGGCCCAGCCGCAGGCGCGTCTGGATCTCCCCGGAGGGGCAGCCGGTGGTGGCGATAAGCCCTTCGGAGTAGGTGTTCAGCAGTTCCCGGTCCAGCCGCGGCCATTTGCCGAATACCGCGTCCAGGGAGGCGATGGAGGACGCCCGGAACAGGTTGCGCATGCCCGCGTTGTTGTAGCTGAGCAGCGTCATGTGCGTGTAGGAGCCACCGCCGGAGATGTCGTCCTTGCGCTGGTGCTCCTCGCCCCAGCGCACCCGGCTTTTGTCGCCGCGCGCCGTTCCCGGGGTGACGTAGGCCTCGACGCCGATAATCGGCTTGATCCCCTTGTCGGTGGCCTTCTTCCAGAAGTCGAAGGCGCCGAAGAGGTAGCCGTGGTCCGTGGTGGCGATGGCGGGCATGCCCAGCCGTTCGGTTTCGTCGAACAGCTCTCCGAGCCTTGCGGCACCGTCCAGCATTGAATACTCGGTGTGGTTGTGGAGATGGACAAACGAGTCGTTGCTGGAAGTCACCGCACTATTCTATGCGCTGGTCCGGCTGGCAATTGGCTAGGCTTGCCCGGACTCCAGCACTTCGAGGGCAAACGCGAGGTCCTGCGGGTAGTCGCTGACCACACGTACCGGTTCGCCCGTCACCGGGTGTTCAAAGCCAAGCTCACGGGCGTGCAGCCACTGCCGCGTCAGGCCGAGCGTGGCGGCCAGGCGGGGATCGGCGCCGTAGGTGAGGTCACCGGCGCAGGGATGGCGCAGTGCCGAGAAATGTACCCGGATCTGGTGGGTGCGTCCGGTCTCCAGGTGCACCTCCACGAGGCTCGCCTTGCCGAATGCTTCCACCACTTCGTAATGGGTTACGGACGGCCGCCCGTCCTCAATGACCGCAAACCGCCAGTCGTGTCCCGGGTGCCGGCCGATGGGCGCATCAATGGTGCCTACCAGCGGATCGGGCAGGCCTTGGACCACTGCGTGGTAGACCTTGTCAACAGTGCGTTCCTTGAATGCCCGCTTTAGGGCGGTGTAGGCGCGTTCGGACTTGGCCACCACCATCGCCCCGGACGTCCCGACGTCGAGCCGATGGACGATGCCGGCGCGCTCGGGCGAGCCGGAGGTGGAAATGCGGTACCCCGCCCCGGCAAGGCCCCCCACCACTGTGGGGCCAACCCAGCCCGGGGAAGGATGGGCGGCAACACCCACGGGTTTGTCGACGACGACGAAATCGTCGTCGTCGAGCAGGATCTTCAGGCCTTCCACAACTTCCTCCACGACTTCCAGGGGGTCACGCCGTTCCGGCAGGCTCACCTGGAGGACGTCTCCGGCCACGAGCTTGGCTGACTTGCCCAGTGCTTTGCCCCTGCTGAGGACATTGCCTTCAGCGATCAGGGTGGCCGCAAGGGATCGGGAAATTCCCAGCAGCCCGGCGAGGCCCGCATCTGCGCGGAACCCCGCAAATTCTTCGGCGACGACGACGCGCTCAGGCATCGCTGGACTTCTCCTTGCGCTCATGGGTGAGCCGGGTTCCGTCCAGGGCGATTCCGCGCAGCGTCAGGATGCAGATGATCGCAACGGCGGACACTACCGCTGAGTCGGCGATGTTGAAGATCGCAAAGTTGGGCAGTTGGATGAAGTCCACGACGTGCCCCATTCCGAACGACGGCTCCCGAAAGAGCCTGTCAGTGAGATTGCCCAGCGCGCCGCCCAGCAGCAGCCCGAGGGCAAGGGACCACCATTTGGAGCCCAGCTTGCGAACCTGGAAGAGGATGGCCACGGCAACGGCGGCCATGATGATGGAGAACACCCACGTAACGTTTTCTCCGATGGAGAACGCCGCCCCCGAGTTCCTAATGAAGTACCAGTGCAACAGCGGCGGGAGTACCGGAATCCGTTCCCCTTCCACCATCGTGGAGGTGACCCAGATTTTCGTCAGCTGGTCCAGGACGTAGGCAAAAACTGCGAACCCTGCAAAGAGGGACAGCAACACGGCCCTCCGGGGGCGGGGCGAAGGCGGTACGGGGCGTGCCGGGTCGGCGGCGAGTTCGTCAGTCATGGTGCTTTCATTTGTAAGACCTGTGTCAATGCCAAAAGCCGGTGGCCGAGGAATCCCCAGCCACCGGCTTTCAGAATACGTGCTTGCCGGATTAGTTGGCTTCGCTGACTTCCGGCGTTGCCACTGAGCCGCGGGCATCGAGATCGCGGAGCTGGCCCTCGATGTAGGCCTTCAGGCGTGAACGGTAATCGCGTTCGAAACCGCGGAGCTGCTCCACCTTGCGCTCCAGCACGGAACGCTGCTGCTCAAGGGCGCCAAGGATCTTGCGGGACTTCTCCTGGGCGTCGTTGACGAGGCTGCTGGCTTCGATCTGCGCCTCTGCGATGATCTTGTCCTTCTGTGCCTGTCCGTCTGCGACGTGGCGGTCGTGCATCTGCTGGGCCATGGCGAGCAGGCCGGCGGCGGATTCGGCTGAGGCCGTGGAGGCGGCCGGAGCGGCGGCAACGGGAGCAGCAGCTGCCGGAGCGGCCGGCTGGACGTCCTTCTTCTTGCGCTCTTCGGCGGCCTTGGCTTCGGCTTCTGCCTTCTCGCGTGCTTCGTCCTTGTCGGACTTGACGGGCGCGGGGACCTTTTCCACCACTGGTGCGGCGGCGGAGCTGGCGGGAACGCTGGACCCGGCTTCGGCGAGCTTCTTGCGAAGTTCGTCGTTTTCCTGGTTCAGGCGGCGGAGTTCAACAACGATTTCGTCCAGGAAGTCATCAACTTCATCCTGGTCGTAGCCTTCGCGGAACTTGGTCGGCTGAAAGCGCTTGTTGACAACGTCTTCTGGCGTCAAAGCCATCTGGTCACCTCACTGGTCTAGTTAGTCAGTAGGCCTTCCGGCCGTCAAAACTACGGTACCTAAAGTTGGACTGGTTCCTCTAATTCAACACTGCGGTGTCAAACTCGAGATTTCTTCACATTGCAACGGTGGTTCCCGGCGGGTTCCATCCGTGCGTTGCTTGGGTCTGGCGGGTAAATCAGGCGAGGCCTCTGGTGATCCCCATGGCAATACTGACGGCGATGAACAGGACCAGGAATCCCAGGTCCAGCGAGATACCGCCCAGGCGCAGTGGCGGGATCAGCCGGCGCAGTCCGTTGAGCGGCGGGTCGGTGATGGAATAGACGGCGTGCGCCGCCACCAGCGCCGCTCCCCGGGGACGCCACTCACGGGCGAACATCTGGACCCAGTCGAAAACCAGACGGATGATCAGTGCCACAAAGAACAGCAAAAGCGCGAGATAGACAAGCCCGAAAACAATTCCCATGACTTAATTCATATCTCCATGTCCATAGTGGTTACCGCGGTTCCAGCCGATGCTTCTCGTCTATTTCAGCACAGATGCCAGGCAGGTGTGTCCCTGCCTGGCATCCGTCAGGTTGTTTGTTCAGCTTTGGTTGAAGAAGCTGGCTTGGGTCTCACTGGCTTTTTTGTCATCACCGATGACCTCGACGTACGACGGCGAGAGCAGGAACACCTTGTTGGTCACCCGTTCGATGCTCCCCCGGAGTCCGAAGACCAGGCCGGCGGAGAAATCGACCAGGCGCTTGGCGTCGGCCTCGCCCATGTCCGTCACGTTCATGATGACGGGGATTCCGTCACGGAAGCTCTCACCGATGAGCTTGGCATCGTTATAGGAGCGCGGATGGATGGTGGTGATCTGGCGGAGACCGCTGGTCTCCTCGCGGCTCGATGCCGCGCGCTTGATGGGGGTCACTGGGGCGCGGTATTCCTCTTCAGGGGTGTAGGACGTTTCACGGCTGACCTCGCGGACGGGTGCAGGTGCACGGCGCTCCTCGCGGTCAGCTTCCATCGTTTCGTCCTCATCCTTACGTGTGGTCTGTTGCTCGGACTCGTAGTGTTCATCGCCGTCGGCGAGCCCAAGATAGATCATTGTCTTGCGCAGAGCGCCGGCCATGGTCGACTCCTAATCGTGTCCGTTAAGCGGGCCGCCCAATGATTTGACAGCACTGGAGTCCCCCGCCCATCACTTCCAATAGGACCGACGCTACCCCACGGCAGGACGCGATCCGAGAATATCGGAACCGATTCGCAGGTGTGTCGCCCCGAACAGGACGGCAGCTTCCAGGTCCTGGCTCATGCCGGCCGAAATTGCAGTCGCATCGGGATGGTCGGCCACGAGGCCGGCAGACACTGCGGCAAGCCTTTCGAAGGCGGGCCCGGGCGGGGCGCCCAAGGGGGCCACCGCCATCACCCCGGCAAGATTGAGGCTCCCGGCTGCCGCTATCCGTTCTGCAAGCATCCCAACCTCATCAGGAGCGGCGCCGCCGCGGTGCGTTCCGGCGTCGTCCTCCAGGCTGACCTGAATAAAGCACTCCAGCGGTGCCCGTCCCGTGATGTCCCGTTCAGCCACGGCTGCCTTGGCCAGGGCGTCCACGAGCTGCGGCCGGTCAACCGAATGAACAGCTGCTGCGTACCGGAGCACGGACTTGGCCTTTTTGGTCTGCAGCTGCCCTACAAAGTGCCAGGAAAGGCCGCACTCCGCCAACTGCTCTGCCTTTGCGGCCGCCTCCTGGTCCCGGTTTTCGCCGACGTCGGTAATACCCAGGGCAGCAAGCCGCCTAATGTCTTCTGCCGGGTGGAATTTGGTGACCACGATCAAGGTGGGCAGGTTGCCTTCCCGGCCCGCAGAAACCGCTGCCGCACTGATGCGGCGGCGGACGGCATCAAGCCGAACTTTGAGCTCCTCGGTCCGTGCGTCCCCGGCTGCCCCGGCGTCAGTCATGGCACCACACCACTCCTGCAAAGCGTCCGGTGTTTTTGTCCCGCCGGTAGGAGAAGAGGGAGTCCGTCTCCAGCGTGCAGGGCCCGCAGTACTCCACGCTGACGCCCAACCGCTCCAGCTGGCTCCGGGCACCGGCAGGCAGATCCAGCGCAGGGGTGCCCCACGACGTTGTGCTTCGTGCTGCCGGCACGGCCGCGGCCACCTCGGCCTGCAGCCCGGCCGGCACCTCGTAGCAGCTCCCGCAGATGGACGGCCCCAGCCAGGCGCGGATGGCGGAGGCACCGAAGGACTCCATGCCCGCCACCGCAGCTGGAATGACACCGTTGGCCAGGCCGGGCCGGCCTGCGTGAACGGCAGCGAGCACCGGCCCTTCCGCGGACTCCCCTGCCAACAGGACAGGAATGCAGTCGGCCACCATCACGGCCAGCGGAAGGCCTTGGGAAACCATGGCGTCAGCCTCGGGTGCGGGGCTTTCCCGGGCCATGACTGCCACGGAGGTGCCGTGGACCTGGTTCATGAACCGCAGGCGGTGCGGGGCGACGCCGATGGTCCGTTCCAGGTCCGCTCGACGCCGGGCCACCTCTGCAGGATCGTCGCCCACGTGCAGTGCCAGGTTTCCGGCGGCAGCGTCAGTAAAGGCGACAGACACTCCGGGCCGGATTTCGGTACGCCAGTGGAACAAGCCGGGGCCTACTTCAGGAAATCGGGGACATCCAGGTCATCCGAGTGGCTGCCGGTGAGGTCCGGCTCCACCACGGAGGGGAGGTCGACGTCGAAGCCTGAGTCGGCGGGGACAGCGGAGGGGCGCTGCTGCCCCCAGTTGCTGAGGCCGGCCGCGCCGACGCCTGCGTGCACCGGCTGGACGTTCATCGAATGGTTGCCGGCGGAAGGGGCCTGGGTGGGTGCCGGCGCAACGGCTGCCGGCCGCTGGGGGGCAACCTGGGGCTGGGACTGGTCCATGGACGGTGAGGTGGCCTTGACGTCGTCGAACCCGGCTGCGATGACCGTCACGCGGGCTTCGTCGCCGAGGGCGTCGTCGATGACGGCACCGAAGATGATATTCGCTTCCGGGTGTGCCACTTCCTGGACCAGGCGTGCAGCCTCGTTGATCTCGAACAGGCCGAGGTCCGAACCGCCCTGGATGGACAGGAGCACACCGTGCGCTCCATCGATGGAGGCTTCCAGCAGCGGCGAGGCAATGGCGAGCTCTGCGGCCTTGACTGCGCGGTCCTCACCCCGGGCGGAGCCGATGCCCATAAGGGCTGAACCGGCACCCTGCATCACGGACTTGACGTCCGCGAAGTCAAGGTTGATCAGGCCCGGAGTGGTGATGAGGTCGGTGATGCCCTGGACACCTGAGAGCAGCACCTGGTCAGCGGAGCGGAAGGCGTCCAGGACTGAGACGTTCCGGTCGCTGATGGAGAGGAGGCGATCGTTCGGAATCACGATCAACGTGTCCACTTCGTCGCGCAGGGCGTCAATGCCGGCCTCAGCGGAACCTGCACGGCGGCGGCCTTCGAACGTGAACGGGCGGGTCACCACGCCGATGGTGAGGGCGCCGAGGGAACGCGCAATGCGCGCGACGACGGGAGCGCCGCCGGTACCCGTTCCACCGCCTTCGCCTGCCGTGACGAAGACCATGTCCGCCCCGCGGAGCACTTCTTCGATCTCGTCTGCGTGGTCCTCTGCAGCCTGCTTGCCCACCTCAGGGTTCGCGCCCGCCCCGAGGCCACGGGTCAACTCGCGTCCCACGTCCAGCTTGACGTCGGCATCGCTCATCAGCAGGGCCTGGGCGTCAGTGTTGATGGCGATAAATTCAACACCTCGGAGGCCGACCTCGATCATGCGGTTGACTGCGTTCACGCCACCGCCGCCGATGCCGACGACTTTGATGACGGCCAAGTAATTCTGCGGAGCTGCCACGTTACGTGTCCCTTGTTCGTGTCTTATTGCTAAATCTGATGAAGAGCTTAGTGCCTGCAACCTTAACCTTCGAGTTGAAGGTTATAGTTATGTCAAGTAACTCATGTCTGTGACGGTATTTCCTCTGGTTCACACATTCAATGACCGGCTCCGCGTGTCGGATTAATACCGAAAAGAAAGCGTGTCAGCGGGTCACCGGGTGCCGGGGCACGCTCACGTCGTACACCTTAACCGGGTTTTTGGGATCGGCCGGCACCTTGAGGAGGGCGGCGAGTACTTTGGCCTTGAGTTCCTTCTCCCCCGCGTTGCCCCAGATGATGGTCTGGCCGTCCACAAGTTTGAGTTCCACGGCGTCCACTGACTGTGCTGACGCGTTGGACAGCTTCGCGAGCACATCGGCCGGAAGGGCGCCCAGCACCTCTGCCGTGGCGCGGAAGAGCTCTTTGCCGATGGTGCCGGCACCGCCGTCAATCACCGGCAGGGAGACGGACGACGGGTCGGCGGTAGCTGCCAGTTGGATGCCCTCGACGTCGACCAGCTGGTACTGCTCCCCCTGCTTGACCAGCGCCACGGGCACGCGTTCGCGAACCTCTACCGCCAGGCCCGACGGCGGGCGTGCTTCAGCGGAGACGGTCTTGACCTGGACCAGCGGTTCAAGGAGGCGCCCGACTTCCTCGTCCGTGATTTGGGGCAGGGGCTTCCCGCGCAGGGGTTCCAGCGCAGTCTGCACCTGGGCAGGCGTCAGCAGGCGGGTCCCGGAAACTGAGATCGTGTCCACGGCAAGGACCGGGGAAAAGACCGCCGCGGCCAGCAGTACTGCCACGACCGCAACCAACGTGCCCGCCACGGCCAGTACATTCCGTTTACGCCGCTTGCTTTTGGGTTCCGGAAACGCCAGCACATTCCCGGCAGGGCCCATGGAAGCCGTGGAGGTTTCCGCGGGGTTTTCCTTCTTCCGGCCCGCGAACCTGGTTTTCTTCGCCTCTTTGGGCGACTGCGGAACAGGGTCGACTACCGGCCGCGAGGCCGAAATGACGTCAGGGCCGCTGCCCGCATCCCGGCTGGCGGTGCCGGAGTGCGGGTTCCGGCCGGGAGTGCTGCCAGCGGCAGTGTTCCCAGCGGCAGGACGCCTGCCGGTGGAAGCATACGTGGGGCGGCGGGAGCTAGGCACCCAGGGCCTCGACGATCTGCGGCCCGTATGCCGTCACATCACCTGCGCCAGCCGTGAGGACGATGTCGCCGTCGCGGGCGGCGGCGGCGAGGGCTGCCACGGCGTCCGCGGCTTGGACCAGCCGCCCGCCGTCGTCCAGGTGGTCAGCGATGAGCTGGCTCGTGACGCCGGGAATCGGATCCTCACGGGCGGGGTAGATATCCAGCACCCAGGCAGTATCGGCGAGGTTCAGCGCCTCAGCGAACTCACGGGCGAATTCCCTGGTCCGCGAGAACAGGTGCGGCTGGAACAGGACGTGCACCTTGTGGCTGCCGGCTACCGAGCGGGCCGCGGCAAGGGCTGCCCGGACTTCCGTGGGATGGTGGGCGTAGTCGTCGAAGACCCGCACGCCCCGCGCATGGCCCTTCAGCTCGAAGCGCCGTGAAGCCCCCGAGAACTGTGCCAGGGCACCGGCGGCCACTGCAGGTTGGACGCCCAGTTCAAGGGCCACGGCAAAGGCGGCCGCGGCGTTGAGGGCGTTGTGCCGGCCGGGCACCTGCAGTTCGAGTTGGAAGCTGCCGGCCGCTGTGGACACCGCAACGTCTCCGGGGCCGCCGTCGTGCAGCACCAGCTCCGCCTCGGCGCCTGTCCCGTAGAGCACCACGCGGGTGTTGCCGCGGGCCCGGGTCCGCTCTGCGAGGGCCAGTGCCCCGGCATCATCGGCGCAGGCGATCAGCACGCCGTCAGCCGGCAGCAGGGCAGTGAAGCGGTCGAAGGATTCATAGACTGCCTCCGCGGTGCCGTAGTAGTCCAAATGGTCCGGCTCCACATTGGTCACCACCGCGATCCTGGGCCGGTAGTTGAGGAAGGACCCGTCCGATTCGTCTGCCTCGGCCACAAAAATCCCTGATGTTCCCGACGCGGCATTGACGCCAAGGGCCGGAACATTGGCGCCGATGGCAAAGGAGGGGTCCAGGCCGGCACCCTGCAACAGGACGGCGACCATCGAGGTAGTGGTGGACTTGCCGTGTGTCCCCGCCACGGTCACCACCACGTCCTCCCCCATGGTTGCGGCCAAGGCAACGGAGCGGTGCAGCACCGGCACACCTGCTTCCCTTGCTGCCATCACTTCGGGGTTGTCCGCCCGGATGGCGGAACCGGCCACCACGGTCTGTGCGTCCGCCATGTTGGCTGCGTCGTATCCAACGGCGATGCGCGCACCGGCAGCGGCAAGGTCGGCCATGACGGGAAGGTCCTTGGCGTCCGAGCCGCTCACCGGTACACCGCGGGCCACCATGATCCGCGCGACGGCGGACATGCCCACGCCGCCGATGCCGATGAAGTGGACTTTGCCCAGGGCTGCAAGGCCAGGGTTACTGACGGAACTCATGCGGATACCGCTTCCAGGACAAGACCAGCCATGCGCTGGTCGGCGTTTCGAATGCCAAGCCGGTACGAATTGGCTGCCATGGTGGCGAGGCGGGACTCGTCGGTGACGAGGGGGATGAGTTCGCTGCCCACCCACCCGGATGTGAAGTCCCGGTCGGCAACGAGCACGGCGCCGCCGGCGGCAACGAGCCCCGCCGCATTGAGCGCCTGTTCCCCGTTGCCGATGGGCAGCGGGACCAGCACGGCCGGCACACCGACAGCGGCAATCTCGCACACCGTCGCCGCACCTGAACGGGCCAGCAGCACATCTGCCGCGGCGTAAGCCAGCTCCATCCCGTCGATGTACTCCACCTGCCGGTAGCCGTCGGCGGCCAGGGGCCTGCCGCCGTCGTCCAGGATTGACTTGCCCCGCCCGGTGATGTGCAGGGTCTGGATGCCGGCGTCGGCCAGCTGCCCGAGGGAGGCGGCGATGGTCCGGTTGATGCTCTGCGCGCCGGAGGAACCGCCCGTGACGATCAGTGTGGGCTTGGCTGCATCCAATCCCAGCGCCTCCCGCGCTGCGGTGCGGGCAGCCGTCCGGTCGAGGTGCGAGATTTCAGTGCGCATGGGCATGCCCACGTGCAGGGCGCCCTTCAGCGGGGTGGCGTCGAAAGCCACTGCCACGCGCTTGGTGAACAGGGCGCCCACCCTGTTCGCCAGGCCGGGCCGGATGTTGGCCTCATGGATCACGATCGGGATACCGCGTTTCCGTGCGGCGAGGTACATCGGCGTGCACACGTAACCACCAACGCCCACCACGACGTCCGCGCCGGCCTTGTCCAGGATGGCGCCGGCCTGCCGTACGGCGCCGCCGAGCCGGCCAGGGAGGCGAAGGAGGTCTACTGAAGGCTTCCTTGGGAAGGGCACGCGGTCGATCGTCGCCAGCTCAACACCGGCGGCGGGCACCAGGCGGGTTTCCATTCCTGCCGGTGTCCCCACCGCGAGGATGGCGGCGCTTGGCGCTGCCGTGCGGACGGCAGCCGCGATGGCGAGGAGTGGACTGATGTGGCCGGCGGTTCCGCCGCCCGCCAGGACAATGGAGGGATTCTGGGACGTCATATGGGGCTTAGGCACGCTTTCTTACAGTCTTCTTCTTGGGCGCCGTGGCGCGGGCCTGCTTGGCCTTGAATTTCAGCATCCGTTTGGGCCGGATCGCCGGGGCCATCTGCTCGCGGGCCAGGGAGAGCACCACTCCGATGGCGCAAAGGGACATCAGCAGGGCGGACCCGCCATAGGAAATGAAGGGCAGCGGCACGCCGATAACGGGCATCAGCCCGGTCACCACTGACATGTTCACAGTCGCCTGGCCGAGCAGCCACACCATGATGGTGCCGGCCAGCACACGGTGGAACATGCCTTCCTGCGCCACCACCACCCGGTAGATGGCTGCACCAAGGATGGCGAAGAGGATGAGGACGACGACGGTGCCCACCAGTCCGAGTTCCTCGCCGATGATGGCGAAGATGAAGTCGTTGTGGGCTTCGGGGATCCAGCTGTATTTCTGCCGGCTTTGCCCCAGGCCCACCCCGAACCAACCGCCGGAGGCCAGGCCGTAGAGCCCATTGGTGGCCTGGTAGTTGGCGTCGATGCCATTGGCGCAGGACTCACCTGTCCACCAGGACGTGATGCGGCACATGCGGTTTGAACTGGTCACCGCCATAACAGCCGTTCCGGCGGCAGCCGCAAGACCTGCGATGCCGAAGAGATAGAGAGGTGCACCGGCAAAGAAAAGTGCGGCAGCCGTGATCATCATGATGATCATGGCGGTGCCGAGGTCGTTTCCGACCAAGACCAGGCCAACGATAATGATGGCCATCGGAACGGCCGGGACGAACACATGCACTGCCCGGCTGAGCAGCTTTCCCTTCATGGCCAGAACCGTCGCCATCCAGAGCGCCAAGGCAAGTTTTGACGCCTCCGACGGCTGGAAGGTGATGCCGCCGAGGTCAATCCAGTTTTTGTTGCCGTTGACTTCGTCGCCGACCACCTGCACCAGGGCAAGCAGGACCACCGCCGCCCCGATCGCCGGCCAGGCGAGCCGCTTAAGCCAGGTGACATTGATCCGGGACAGCACAAACATGGTGAAGATGCCGATGGCGGCAAACATGCCTTGCTTCAGGGCGTCGCCGTACGGCGATTTACCGGCAGCAATGGATTCAACGCTGGAGGCCGAGAGCACCATCATGATGCCGATGGCCGTCAGTGCCAGGGTGGATCCCAGGATGAGGTAGTACGTGGAGCCGTTCCGCGAGGTCCCGGTCCCCTCCAGCGCAGCCCAGAACCGGCGGTAGACGGTCCGGAGACGGGCGGTCGCCGCTGGCTGGCGCGCGCCGGCCGTTGCAGAGGAGCCGGGGCGTGGCTTGCCGGCCTGCTGCTTAACTGGCTGCTGTTTGGCTGGCTGCGGGCGCGTTGGCGTGCTGACCATTGTTACTCCTCGCCGGTCTGGGCCTGCCCTTCCACCAGCTCGCGGACAGCTTCGATGAAAGTGTCACCACGGTGAGCATAGGAAGAGAACTGATCCATGGAAGCAGCTGCCGGAGCCATCAGCACAGTATCGCCGGACTCGGCGAGCTGTGCTGCTGACGCCACGGCCCTGGCCATCACCGTTTCACCGGGCACGGAAATGCCGGTTTGGACGGCGCCAGCCGCTTCGGCAGTCTGCACCTCTTCAGTTTCACCCGTCCCCGGGATGATCACGGGGACATCCGGTGCGTGTCGCTGGAGGGCTTCCGCGAGTGCCGAGGTGTCGCTTCCAATGAGGACCACGGCTTTGAGCCGCTGGACGTGCTCCCGGACCAGGTCGTCGTAGGTCACTCCCTTGGAGAGGCCCCCGGCGATCCAGATGACGTTGCTGAACGTGGCCAGCGAGGCTGCCGCCGCATGGGGGTTCGTGGCTTTGGAGTCGTTGACCCAGAGCACACCATTTTGGCGGGCAACGGGCTGGATGCGGTGGTCACCGGGGATGTAGTCCTGGATGCCCTGGCGCACGGCCTTCGCCTCGACCCCGTAGGCGCGTACCAGCCCTGCGGCGGCCAGGGCGTTGGCCACCATGTGCCGCGGCGCAAAGGCCCCCAGGTCGCTCATCGAAGCAAGCTCCGCCGCACTGTCCTTGCGTTCGGCGATGAACGCCCGGTCCACGAGCAGTCCCTCCACCACGCCGAGCATGCTGATGGCCGGGGTGACAGTGGTGAAACCGACGGCGCGGCAGCCCTCCATCACATCGGCATTTTCCACCATGCGTTCAGTTTCAATTTGCTCGGCGTTGTAAATGCAGGCCTTTTGGGTCTGCTCATAGACCTTCGCCTTGTCGGCGAGGTAGGAATCGTAGGAGCCGTGCCAGTCAACATGGTCCTCGGCGACGTTCAGGCAGACGCTGGCCACAGGCGAGAGCGACTCCGCCCAATGAAGCTGGAAGCTGGAGAGTTCGACGGCGAAGACGTCGTACTCCACAGGATCCCGGAGGGCGTCAAGGATAGGGGTGCCAACGTTGCCGACGGCGATGGCCTTCAGCCCGGCAGCGCGCAGCATGGATTCGGTGAGGCCTACAGTGGTCGTCTTACCGTTCGTTCCCGTGATGGCGAGCCAATCCGCCGTCTTGCGGCCTTCCCGCACGCGTACGCGCCAGGCCAGTTCGACGTCGCCCCACACCGGGATGTGCGCCCTGGCGGCGGCTGCCAAAAGGGCCTGGTCCGGGCGCCATCCCGGCGAGGTCACGATGAGTTCGGGAAGTTCGCCGTCGATCCTGGGAATGCGGGTAACCGCATCCTCGCCGAGCAGCACATCGGCTGCACCTACGATTTTGAGGGTTTCTGCGTGGGCCTTGGCCGTCGCACTGGTGGCGGCGTCCACCACCACCACGCGGGCACCCAGTTCGATGAGGGTGTCGGCCGCCGCGAAACCGGAGACGCCGATGCCTGTCACGGCTACCCGGAGTCCGGACCAGTCCGAGTCCCAGCTGGTGAGGTTTTTGAGTCGTGAGGAAACGGTCACAGCAGCACAACCCATTCAGCGTAGAAAATGCCGAGCCCGACAGCGACGAAGAGCCCGCCCAGGATCCAGAACCGGACCACCACTGTCACTTCCGCCCAGCCCTGCAGTTCGAAGTGGTGCTGCAGCGGGGCCATCTTGAAGACCCGCTTACCGCCGGTGGCTTTGAAGTAGCCCACCTGGATGATGACGGACAGGGTGATCAGGACGAACAGTCCGCCGATAATGCCCAGCAGCAGTTCGGTCCGGGACAGGATGGCGAAACCGGCGATGGCGCCGCCAATGGCCAGCGAACCGGTATCGCCCATAAAGATCTTGGCCGGCGAAGTGTTCCACCACAGGAAGCCCACCAGCGCGGCGCTCATGATGGCTGCCAGCAGCGCGAGGTCGAGGGGATCACGGACGGAATAGCAACCGCTGCCGGCCTCGCGGGGTGAGCCGCAGGCCTGGTTGCTCTGCCAGATTCCCATCAGCGTGTAGGCGCCGAACACCATCACAGAGGCACCTGCGGCGAGGCCGTCGAGGCCGTCGGTCAGGTTTACGCCGTTGGTTGCGGCGGTGACGATCAGGTTGGACCAGACCACAAAGAGGATGGCCCCGAGGACAGTTCCGCCGAAGGCAAGGTCCAGCCAGGGCAGGTCACGGACCAGGGAAATTTTTGTGGAGGCCGGCGTGACGCCGGCCCCGTTGGGAAAGTTCAGCGCAAGGACCGCAAAGATGATGCCTACTGCAGCCTGCAGGATCAGTTTTGCCTTGGCGTTCAGGCCGAGGCTGCGCTGCCTGGAGATCTTGATGAAGTCGTCCAGGAATCCCACCAGGCCCATTCCCACCATAAGGAACAGCAGGATGAGGGCTGAAGCGGAGGGGCCCGGAGAGTCCGGGTTCACCATCAGCATGATCAGATGGGTGAGGCCGTAGCTCAGCAATACCGCCGTCACCACGACTGTCCCGCCCATGGTGGGTGTGCCGCGTTTTGTGTGATGCGAGGTGGGACCATCGTCCCTGATGAACTGGCCGTAGCCGCGGCGGACCAGCAGCCGGATAAAGAGCGGCGTCCCCACCAGGGCGAATAAGAGTGCCAGGCCGGCGCCGATCAAAAGTGCAATCACAGCAGAGTGCTCCTTTCATCGGCGGGTTGCGGGGTTTGTCGGGGTAATGCTATCCGATCGCCCAAATGGCGAAGTCCCACGCTGTTCGAGGACTTGAACAGCACCAGATCGCCTGGCTGGAGTTCGGAGTCCAGCAGTTCGTAGGCCTCGTCCACTGTTTCCGCGAAAAGGCATTCATCGCCCCAGGAGCCCTCCTGCACCGCTGACACATACAGCGCCCGGGCTTCCCGGCCTACCACCAGCAGGCGGGAGATGTTGAGCCGGACCACCTGGGTGCCCACGGCGGTATGTTCCCTGATGGAGTCCTCACCGAGTTCCAGCATTGCTCCCAGGACGGCCCAGGTACGCCTGCCACGGCCCAGGTCCGCCAGTGTCCGCAGGGCGGCACGCATGGATTCGGGGTTGGCGTTGTAGGCATCGTTGATGATGGTGACGCCGTCTGCCCGCTCGGTGCGCTCCATACGCCACCGGCTGGCGGCAGTCTGGCTGCTGAGGGAGTTGGCTATCGCCTGTCCGGGCACCCCAGCAGCCCAGGCTGCGGCTGCGGCCGCCAGGAGGTTGCCTACGTGGTGCGCGCCGATGAGGCGGCTGCTGACGTGCAGGCCGCTTTCGTCGTCCGGCAACTGGAGGTCGAATTCGGGATGGCCCGCGGCATTGGTGTCGGCGTTGACCGCTTGTACGGCAGCGTCCGCGCGGCCTTCGGCGGAAAATCCAAGTACCGACGCCGACGTGCGGGCGCGCATTGCGGCCACCCGCTCGTCGTCGAGGTTTACGACGGCGGTGCCTGCCGGGGCAAGGGCTTCAACAAGCTCCCCCTTGGCCAAGGCGATGTTGTCCACTCCCCCGAACTCCCCCGCGTGGGCGGTTCCCACGGCGAGCACTACGCCGATATCGGGCTTAACCATCTCCGCGAGGTAACGGATGTGGCCGATTCCGGTGGCGCCCATCTCGATCACAAGGTAGCGCGTGTCTGTTCCGGCGCGGAAGACCGTGAGCGGAACGCCAATCTCGCCGTTGTAGGACCCCTGCGGCGCAACAGTCTGTCCCTGGGTTGCGAGAATTCCGGCGAGCAGATCCTTGGTGGTGGTCTTTCCGGCCGAGCCGGTGATCCCCACCACTGTGAGTTCGCTGCCTTCCCGGTGGCGCGCAGCACGGATCCTGCGTACGGCCTCTGCCGCCAATGCCCCCATCGCGAGCACGGCGTCCGGAACCAGCACCGAAGGATAGGGGGTCCCGTCCGGCGCGGACACCGGACGCTCCACCAGAGCCAACGTGGCGCCTGCTGCGAAGGCGGCTGCCACGAAGTCGTGACCGTCCGCGTGCTCACCCGGCTTTGCGACGTAGAGCGAACCGTGTGTGGATTCGCGTGAGTCCGTGACCACCGAAAGGGGCGTGATCCCGGGATCGGCGTCCAGGCGCCCGTTAGTGATTTCGGCGATCTCCGCCGCAGTAAATGCAATCATCTCGGTCTAGGACTCTATCCGGTCGTCTGGGAGAACGTTGAATCCCCTGGCTGTCAAGGCGCTGCGCAGCTCCACCCTGTCGTCCAGGGCAAGGTTGACGCCTTTGACCTCCTGCCACACCTCGTGGCCCCGGCCCGCCACGAGGATGGTGTCCTCCGGCCGTGCCAGCCCGACGGCACGGCGAATGGCCTCGGCACGGGGGAAGACCTCCAGGACTTCACAGGCCAGGGAGTCCTTTTCTTTCGCTTCAAGAGCTCCTGCAAGGACGTCGGTGCGGATGGCAGCCGGGTCCTCGTCGTGGGGGTCGTCATCGGTGACGATAACGGTGTCCGCGAGCCGGGCGGCGATGGCACCCATTGCAGGGCGTTTACCCTGGTCACGCTGGCCGGTGGCACCAAACACGACGATGAGGTTGGAGCCCGCCTGGGGGGACCGTACCGCCTCAATGGCCCTGGCCAGGGCATCCGTGTTGTGGGCGAAGTCCACGATTGCGGCGGGCGCTTCGGAAACCAGCTGCATGCGTCCGGGCACCGCAACGGTGAAGGGGTCCGACTCGTCCAGTGCTGCCTGCAGCGTACCGGCGTCCACGCCTGCCGTCAGGACCATTACCGCCGCCAGGGCCGCGTTGGCAACGTTGAAGCTGCCGGGGAGGCCGGTGTGCACTCTTAGCACGGCGCCGTCGGGGCCGCTCAGCGTGAATTCTGTACCAAGTCCGCGCGCGGCAGTCCTCGTGACCGTCCAGTCGGCAGCGGTCCCGGCAGAGGTGGCGAGGGTGGTGACCGGCACCTCTGCGCTGCCGGCAAGACGGCGGCCCCACTCGTCGTCGACCGTTACCACGGCGGCACGCGCGCGGCGCGGCGTGAAAAGCTGCGCCTTGGTGGCGAAGTAGTCGTCCATGGTGAGGTGCAGGTCCAGGTGGTCCTGGGTCAGGTTCGTGAAACCCGCAACATCGAACAGCACCCCGTCCACGCGCTGGAAGGAAATAGCGTGGGACGAGACTTCCATGGCCGCCGCTGCCAGTCCCCGTTCACGCATGAGGGCCAGCAACGCGTGGACATCCGTAGATTCGGGTGTGGTGAGCAGGCTGGGAATGGGATCGCCGCCGGCATGGATCTCGATGGTGCCGATCAACCCGGTCTTCCGGCCCAGCGCGCGCAGCAGTGAGTTGATGAAATAGGTGGTTGTGGTCTTTCCGTTGGTGCCCGTCACGCCAAACAACTGCGGCTGCCCGGCGCCCGGCTGGCTCTGGTAGATCAAGGCGGACAGCGGCCCCACCACATTGCGGGGTGAGTCCACGATGAGTACCGGCACCGGAATGTCGGTGGACAGCGCCAGCAGCCTGGCGCCGGCGTCGTCAGTGAGAACCGCGACTGCGCCAGCTTCGATGGCCTGCGGAACGAAGTCGGCGCCGTGGCGGGCGGCGCCCGGGAGTGCGACGTAAAGGTCCCCCGGCTCCACGGCACGTGAGTTCAATGAGATCCCGGTGACTGCCACCTCCGCGGCCGGGCCGGGAACCGCGACGCCGATGGCATCGCAAATGTTTGCCAGCCGGACCGCTTCAACAGTTGACGGGCGGAAGCGGCCCTGGCCGGACGGTCCCTCCGGGACGGCGCGGCTATCGGACGGGTTGAGCTCAGACAAGGAATCTCCGATGGTGCTAGTGGATCGTGCCCGGCATGGATGAACCGGTAGTGCTGCTGGTACGGACTGCTGCTGCCGGGATGCTACTTGGCGAACTGGGGCAGCCGGGCCGGTTCGCCTGTGGACGGCTGGACGTTGTAGGTCCGCAGTGCCTGGCTCATGACCGACCGGAAGACCGGCCCGTTGGTAATCCCGTAGATGCTGCCCTTGGGCCGCTGGAGTACCACCTCCACAATAAACCGCGGATCATCCATCGGTGCCATACCCACCATCGAGGCGGTGTAGCCGCAGAACCCGGACTTGCCGTCGTCGCACGGTGATTCGGAGGTGCCCGTCTTTGCGCCCACCCGGTAGCCGTCGATGGCCGCGTCCTTGATTTGCCCTTCGGTGACGGCGCTTTCGAGGATGTCCCGGACCTGCCGGGCCGTGTCCTCCGACACGATCTGGCGGGACGGTGCGGCGGGCACCTTTTCTTCTGTTCCGTCCGGGGAAATGTACGCGTCGATGAGCCGGGGCTGCAGCATCACCCCGTTATTGGCTATGGACTGGAACGCCCGCACGGTCTGGAGCGTGGACTGGGACACGCCCTGGCCGAACAACACCGTGTACTCCTGGCGCCCGTCCCACTGCTGCCAGGGCGTGAGGATACCCGAGGCCGTGGCCGGCAGCCCGATCTCCGGTGCCTCGCCGATGCCAAACTTTTTCAGCCACTCGTACCGCTGCTCCTTGCTCAGGCGCTGGCCGGCCATAACGGTGCCGGTGTTCATTGAGTAGCCCAGGATGCCTGCGAGGGTGCGCTCCTCGGTGCCATGGGCAAAGGAGTCGCTGAAGGTTTGCCCGTCCACGGTGTAGGTGGGTCCGAGGGTAAACGAATCCAGCGGTTTGGCCTTGCCTTCTTCAATCAGGGCAGCTGCCGTCATCATCTTCTCAACGGATCCCGGCTCGTATGCGGCTGTGACGGCACGGACCCCGCGGTCCTTGGCCGCCACCCGGCCGGGGTCGTTGGGATCAGGGGAATTGGTGTCGGCCATGGCCACCAGGTCGCCGGTCTTGGCGTCCATCACAATGATGACGCCCCACTCGGCGCCGAGCTTGTCCGACTGGCTCTGGATGGCCTGCTGCGCAAAGTACTGCAGGTCCGAGTTGAGGGTGAGCTTGACGTCCTTGCCGTCCTGTGGCGATGTCAGCTCATCCACGCCCACGGGGATGCGAAGGCCGTCAGCACCGATTTCGAAAAGGCGTTCGCCGTCCTCGCCCTTCAGCAGCCCGTCCTGGGTCTGTTCGATACCGGCCTGGCCCGTAGCGCCGTCCTGCAGGAACCCGATGATTCCGCCCGCGACGGAACCATTGGGATACACCCGCTTGCTGACGCCTTCGGTGACGATGCCGGGTATCTGCAGCTTGGAAATCCGGTCCTCAATATCCGGCTTCACGTCCTTGGCCACGATGTAATAGGGCTGCTCGCCAGTGACGGCGTCCCGGATGGCGTCCTTCTCCATGCCCAGGGCAGCGGCAAGCTCGGTGAGCCCCTGGTCCCGGCTGACGTCCACCAGTTTTTCTTTGCCGTCCACGGTGTCCAGTCGCTTGAACGTTTCCGTTTTGGTGTTCACCCGCTGGTCCACCACCACGTTGTAGCGGATTACGCTGTTGGCCAGCACCGTGCCGCGGGAGTCCAGGATGCTGCCCCTTTCGGCAGGCAGGACGGTCCGTGTCATGCGGCTATTAAGCGCGGCTTCGGCCATTCCCCCGACGTCGAGTCCCTGGACCAGGAAGAGTTTCCCGCCCACCACCAGCAGGAGCGTCAGCATCATGCCCAGGCCCAGGCGGAGACGCTTTTTGGCGTTGGGTACCTTGCCGCTTCTTGCCTTGCCGGTCCTCTGCGCCACCGTGATATCCCTTGCTGCTCGACCTTGTTGCCTGTCAGACCTGCCGGCCTACTGTCCGGGTACCTTCTGCTCGGGCGCCGGAACCGATCCGCCGTGAAGCTCTACGGGCGGCGCTGCTGGAGCCGCCGACGGCGGAGTCTGTGCGGCGGCGACGGCGGCGCCGCCGCGGCACCCTCCCGCGGC
>NZ_JBNHGJ010000008.1:0-129703 GCF_059091165.1 Arthrobacter sp. Hb9-2
GCAGGCTCTGGGCCACCGCGATGCGCAAGAAGGGCTGGGAGATCCCGGCAGAACTGGCCCACATCGAGTCCTCCGGCACCACCCGCCAGGAAGCCAGTTCCCTTCTCGCAGCCACAGCCTGAGTTGGGATACCCACCCTGATGCACAGACAGGACCAATGATGTTCCCCGTCAGAATCGAAATCATCCCATCCTCGGGAATCGTGGAGCAGGTCCAGGCCCTGGTGCCCACGACCACCACGCTGAGCGTGACATGCCTGCCGCACCACGGCATCGAGCGGACCACGCGCACGGCAGTGGAGCTGAGCGACGCCGGGTACAAGGTAATCCCGCACCTCGCCGCGCGGAGCATCCGCAGCCGGGCCGAGCTCACCGAGATTGTCCGCGGCTGCGATGCCGCGGGCATCCGCGAAGTGTTCGTCATCGGCGGCGACCGGAAGCAGCCCGCCGGCATTTACGGCTCCGCCCTTTCCGTGCTGGAGGACATTGCCCAGTACAGCAGCGGAATGATGCGGGCCGGCGTCGCGGGCTATCCGGAAGGCCATCCCCTCGTCAGCCCGCTGGACCTGTTGGACGGACTTCTGGCCAAGCAACACCTCGCCTCGCATGTGGTCACCCAGATGTGCTTTTCCGCCGGCAAGATCCAAGACTACGCAGCGCTCCTGCGCCGTGAGGGCGTCCACCTGCCTGTGTGGGCGGGCGTGGCCGGGTCCGTCCCGCGGACCAAGCTGGTGGCACTGTCCAGGCAGATCGGCGTCGGAAGCTCCCTGAAGTTCCTCAGCCGCAAGGGCCCGCTGGCCCGCAAACTCCTGAGCGGGGACCGCTACTCGCCGGACAGCCTGATCACCGGCCTCGAAAGCCAGCCCGGCACCATCGCCGGCATCCACCTTTACAGCTTCAACAGCCTCGATCCCCTGCCTGCGGGCCCGGACCAGGCGGCCACTTCAGCACTCCAGACAGCATTGATCCGAGGAGCAGCACGTGACAACTAACCCTGTAACGCCCCACCAGGAGCCGCATCTTGAGCGGCAGCTCACCAACAGGCACATCCAGCTGATCGCCATTGGCGGCGCCATCGGCACGGGCCTGTTCATGGGCTCGGGCAAAACCATCTCCGCGGCCGGACCGTCCGTCATTTTTGTGTACATGATCATCGGCTTCATGCTGTTCTTCGTCATGCGGGCGATGGGCGAACTGCTGCTGAGCAACCTGAACTACAAATCCTTTAGCGACTTCGCCGCGGACCTGCTGGGCCCGTGGGCGGGCTTCTTCACCGGCTGGACCTACTGGTTCTGCTGGGTGATCACGGGCATCGCGGACGTCATCGCGATCGCCGGCTACTCCAAGGAACTCTGGCCGGGACTCCCGCTGTGGATCCCGGGCCTGGCTACCGTGGCGATCCTGCTGCTCCTGAACCTCGTCACGGTGAAGGCGTTCGGCGAGACCGAATTCTGGTTCGCGCTGATCAAGATCATTGCCATCGCGGCGCTGATCATCGTGGGTATGTTCATGATTTTCACGGGCTTCCAGTCCGACGCCGGCCCTGCCACCTTCACGAACCTGTGGAGCCACGGCGGCATGTTCCCGAACGAGTTCATGGGCTTTGTGGCCGGCTTCCAGATCGCTGTGTTCGCGTTTGTTGGCATCGAGCTGGTGGGCACCACGGCGGCTGAGGCGAAGGACCCGGAGAAGAACCTGCCCAGGGCCATCAACTCCATCCCCATCCGCGTGCTGCTCTTCTACGTGGGCGCCCTCATCATCCTGATGTCAGTGACCCCCTGGACCCAGTTCCAGGCCGGCCACAGCCCGTTCATCGCCATGTTCTCCCTGGCCGGCCTCGGCGCCGCGGCCACCGTCGTGAACCTGGTGGTGCTCAGCTCGGCCATGTCCTCGGCCAACTCCGGCATCTATTCGACCTCCCGCATGGTCTACGGTCTGGCGCAGGAAGGGGACGCGCCGTCGGTCTTCCGCGGCCTGTCCCGGCGCAAGGTGCCACAGAACGCCCTGTTCCTCTCCTGCGTGCTGCTGCTCTCCGGCGTCATCCTGATGTACGCGGGCCAGGACATCGGCAAGGCCTTCGAAATGGTGACCACCGTGTCCGCCGTCTGCTTTGTGTTCGTCTGGTCCATCATCCTGGCCAGCTACCTCGCGTTCCGGCGCCGCCGCCCCCAGCTGCACGAGGGCTCGAAGTACCGGATGCCCGGCGGCGTGCCGATGGTCTGGGTGGTGTTCGCATTCTTCGCCTTCGTCCTGTGGGCACTGACCACGCAGCCGGACACCCTGCTGGCACTTTTGGTGACCCCTGTGTGGTTCCTGGTGCTCGGCGCCGCGTGGCTGATCCTGCGGCGACGGCCTGCTCACCTGGCCCGCTACGCCACGTTCAAGTCGGAGCTGGCGCAGGATATGGATACTGAAGCGTCAGCCATCGGGCGGGACTTTGACGGCGCGTTGAATGACGGGGTGAATAAGTGAGCACCCTGGTAACGCCCGTTCCAACCCCTGCCAAGGGTGCCTCGACGGCGGAACGTCCTGCCGCCGTCGAGCATGTCCTGACGGTTGACTGCGTGGAATCCCCGGGAATTGTCCACGCGATTTCGGCCTTCCTGCTGGAGCACGGCTGCGACATCATCGACATCAAGCAGTACGGGGACAAGGCCCAGGGGCACTTCTTTATGCGGGTGCACTTCGCCTCCGGGCCTGATCCGCAGCAGCAGCCGTTCAGCACCGAGGACCTGCGCGCCCGCTTCACGCCGCTGGCCGATCAATGGCAGATGAACTGGCATCTGGAGCCGCACGGCCGCAAGCGCCGCGTGCTGGTGATGGTGTCCAAAATGGGGCACTGCCTCAACGACTTGCTGTTCCGGGCGCGGACGGGCGATATTCCGGTGGAGATCGTCGCCGTCGTGTCCAACCACCCGGACCAGGCAAGCCTGGTGGAGTGGGACGGCATACCGTTCTTCCACGTGCCGGTCACCAGGGACACCAAGCCCGCCGCCGAAGCCCGGCTCCTGGACCTTGTGGACGTGCTCGACGTCGAACTTGTGGTCCTGGCCCGCTACATGCAGGTGCTCAGCGACGAGCTCTCCGCCAAGCTCGCGGGCCGTACCATCAACATCCACCACTCGTTCCTGCCCAGCTTCAAGGGGGCCAAGCCGTACCACCAGGCGTATGAGCGGGGCGTCAAAACCGTGGGGGCCACCGCGCACTACGTGAACGCGGAACTGGACGAGGGTCCGATCATCGCCCAGCAGGTCATCGAGGTGGACCACACGTACACCGCTGAGGACCTGGTGGCGGCAGGGTGGGACGCCGAGTGCGTGGCGCTGCGGAACGCCGTCCGCTGGCATTGCGAGGGCAGGATCCTGCTGCTGGGCAACCGCACGGTCATCCTGCGGTAGTGCCGTGAACGCGGCGGGCGGGCATCAGTGGCGGCGGGTGTCGTGGAACGCCCTGCCGAGGGGGCAGCGGGTGCGGCTTTCGCAGCACGGGCTGCCTATCGGCTCGGGCTTTGTGGACACCGCCACGCCCGATGGCTCGATCATTTGGGTTGTACTTGACGGCTGGCAGGAACGCCGGATGTTCCTTCGGGAGGACTATGTGCAAGTGGAGATCAACGGGTAACGGGTCAAAGCGCAGGACCGTGCGGCAGCGTCTGGAAGCGTGGGCGGTTGCTGCCACGTTCCTTGCCCTGATCGCCGTTACCGTCGCGCAGGCGCTCACTTTCGGGAACTGACGGAAGCGGCGCTGTGGGAACCGAAGGATTCAAGTACGCCGACGACGGGAGGGGCCGCCGTCGGCCGCTTCACCTTGGGCGCGCCGGGTCATTGACCGTTCACCGGCAACCGGTAACCATGAGTTATGACTGACTCAGCCGATACCTCAAGCGCCCCCTTTGACGACGACGAAACTGTGGAGGACACAGCCCATACGGAGACTCCTGAAAGCATCGCGGACGAGGTCCGCGACGAAATTCGGCTGGGCCACGTGGAGGATGACGTGAGCCATGTGCTCGAGGAACGCTTTGAGGAGGCCGGCATCGAACTGCGCCCGGAAGAGGTGGATGACCTCGCCGAGGAAATCGAAAAGGACGTCTCAAGCTAGGTAACCGTGCGGGCCTGAAGCGGCAGGGAACAACCTGGATCAGTGCGCTGGCCGTGTTGGGCGCATGGCTCCCGGCCACTACGTGGTGGAGGGGCAATACCACTGGTCCAGGTGGCCCGCACTTTCCTGCTGCGAAACGCAAGCGGCCGACGGCGGGACCTTCCGCCGTCGGCCGCTCGCTTGGCTTAGCTGTTAGTCCTCGTAGGTGTTGGCGATGTAGACATCGCAGGGGGCGTTGTGCGCCACGCTGTTGGCGACGCTGCCCAGGAGCCGGCCGATGCCGCGCATCCTGCGGTTGCCCACCACGATCAGCCGGGCGTCCAGTCGGATGGCTTCCTTGATCAGTGCATCAGCCGGCTTGCCGCGAGCGGCAGAATGGGTGATCTCCAGGCCCTGTCCCGAGTTACCCAATGACCTCGCGACGTGTTCGGCACTGTCGGCGTTCGAGATTCTGACCTTGTCCGACCCTGCGCCGAAGGTCTCGGCGGTCTCGAACTCGAATGCGGTCACAATGTGAAGGGACGCTCCCAGGGACACCGCCAGGTCCCTTGCAGTTTCCGCAGCCTTCCTGGCCGACTCGCTGCCATCCACTCCTACAACAACTACTCCACTCATTAATGGCTCCTTTGTTCGGTGTTGCGGCTTGTGTCCACTGGCAAGTCTAAGGAACTTGGGCTTGAAGCCCCCACATCATCTTTCGGATGGCCTCACTCTGAAAATCCCCGACCTTTACCCTCTACTGCCAGGCAGCACCAAGACCGGCCCCAGGCAAAAACCTCTGGAACGAGCGTTCGACGCGGGAGTAAACTACGTCAACACCGTCGATGTCGAGGCGCTGAAGCAGCTCCTCATCACCTGCACAAATAGCCCCCCGGTAAGCAGACAGGCGAAACTGATGACTTCAAAAACGCTAATTGCAACGACGACGGCGGCCCTGCTCGCGCTCGGTCTCGTCGCGTCCACGCCCGCGGGCGCTGCGGACAAAGCACCCAAGAACGACGGCTTTAGTTTCGGCGTTATTGGGGACATGCCCTACGGCGACGCGGAAGTCGCCAAGTTCCCAGACCGCATCCAGGACATCAACGCGGACAGCAGGCTTGACTTCGTGGCCCACGTGGGCGACATCAAGAACGGAACGTCACCCTGTTCCGACGGCTACTTTACGAGGATCCGGGAGCAGTTCGACACCTTTGAGCTCCCTCTGGTCTTTACGCCGGGCGACAACGAGTGGGTGGACTGCCACCGCATCGACAACGGCGCGTACAACCCGCTGGAACGGCTGGACACGCTGAGGGAAGTGTTCTTCGACGAACCCGGCAACACCCTCGGTGCCGCCATGTCCGTGAGGTCCCAGGTAGGGCGCGGGCTTCCGGAAAACGTCCGCTTCACCCAGAACCGCGTGGCCTTCTCCGTGCTGAACATCCAGGGCAGCAACAACGGGCTGCAGCCCTGGAGCGGTCTGGGCAAAACGACCGCCACCCCCGAGCAGCGGGCCGACGTGAATCACCGGATTGGCGCTGCGGTGGACCAGATCCGCGACACGTTTGCTGACGCCACGCGCGGGGACCTTCGTGCCGTGGTGCTGATGACCCAGGCCGACATGTTCGCTCCCCCGCCCCTGAACGGCCGTAAGCCCAGCCCGAACTCGGTGTCTGGTTTCAAGGAAATCGTAAAGACCATCATCGAGGAAACGAACCGATTCGACGGGCCGGTCTATATCATCAACGGCGACAGCCACGTCTTCGCCGCGGACAAGCCGCTCGCGGCTGGCTCAGAATGGCTGGACATTTACGACCTGCCGGCCGCGGATGACCTGCAGCGCATCACCGTGGCCGGCGCAGAAGACGTTACCCACTACGTCCGGTTCACGGCGTCGCGGAACAGCGCGTCCAGCGCCCCTGTCCTGTCCTGGAAGCAGGTCCGCTTCAGCCGGTAGCGGCAACAACCGCAGCGGCAACTACGGAAGCGGACGACGCCGGGAGGTTCCGGCGTCGTCCGCTTCCGTTTTTCACGTGGCCGGCTGAAAGGTCAGGCTGATTCCCTGACCACCAGTTCGGTGGGAATGGTGATGGCCGCGGGGCGCTTGCCGCTAATGACATCCAGGAGCAGGCGGACCATTTCCTCGCTGATGCGTTCGAAGGGCTGGCGCACGGTGGTGAGCGCCGGGGTAGCAGTGGAGGACGCGCTGATGTCATCGAAGCCGACGACGGCGACGTCCTCAGGTGTCCGCCGCCCGGCCTCGTGCAGCACCTCCAGGGCACCGATCGCCATGAGGTCGTTGGCAGCGAAAACAGCGTCGATATCAGGAGCCCGGCCGAGAAGTTCCCGCATGCCTTTCGCCCCACTCTCCTTGCTGTAGTCACCGTGGACGATGAGCGCCTCATCAATGCCGGCGCCCTGGTCGTCGCGGTAGGCCTCGAGCCTGCGGATGCCGCCGGAGGTGTCCTGTGGGCCAGTGATGGTGGCGATCCGCCGGCGGCCGGCATCACGCAGGTACCGCAGGAGGTCCCGGGCCCCTTCGTAGTCGTCGGCCGCCACGTAGCCCATCTTCTTTTCGAAACCGAGGGGGATACCGCAGGAAATGGCAGGGATGCCCGCGGAGATGATGTCAGAGATGATTCCCTTCCGGGTGGCATGCGAGGACACCAGCAGCACGCCGTCCACATGGCCTGCCGTGAGGAAGTCGGTGGCGCGGCGCTGTTCGTCGTCAGTGCCGGCCAGGATCAGCACCAGCGGAATGTCATGGACTGCCAGCGCGTCTGCCGCCCCGCGCAGGAGGACCGCGAAGTTCGGGTCCTCGAAAAGGCGGTCATGCGTTTCGGTCAGCAGGAAAGCCACCGAGTTGGCACGGTTGGTGGCCAGGTTCCGGGCATGCGGGTTGACTCGGTAGCCGGTCTTTTTGATGGCGGCGTTGACAGCTTCCAGAGCGGACGGGCTAACCCAGTGTCCGCCGTTGAGCACGCGGGAGACCGTGCCGCGGGACACCCCGGCTTCTTTGGCCACGTCGTCAATCTTTGGCCTCGGCCGGGAGGTGGGTTGAGTCATCTTCAAAGCCTATCCAGTACTAGGCCTTGACAGCGCCGGCGGCGAGGTCGACCCGCCAGTAGCGCTGCAGCAGCAGGAACATGATGACCAGCGGGACGATCGACAGCAGGGCGCCGGCCAGGACCAGAGTGTACAGGGCCGGTGCGGAGGCGCCCTGGTTCAGCAGCCCGTTCAGGCCCACCGTGATCGGGAACAAATGGTCGTCGCCGAGCATGATGTAGGGCAGCATGAAGTTGTTCCAGATGGCCACGAAGTGGAAGAGGAAGATGGTCACCAGGCCGGGCAGCATCATGGGGGCCGCAATCCGGTTGAAGATGTACATTTCCTTGGCGCCCTCGGTGCGGGCGGCCTCGATGACATCGCCGGGTACCGACGCTGCTGCATAGATCCGGGCGAGGTAGATGCCGTAGGGGCTGATGATCTGGGGCAGGAGCACGGACCAATAGGTGTTTGTCAGGCCGGCCTGGGCGAGCATCAGGTATTGGGGAATGGCCAGGATGACACCGGGGACCAGCACGCCCATCAGCAGCACCTTGAAGATTCCGGACTTGCCGGGAAAATCGAACTTTCCCAGGACATAGCCGGAGAGGGCGGAGACCCAGGTGGAGACGATGGCGCCCACGCCTGCGTACAACGCGGTATTGGCCATCCAGCGCCAGAACAGCCCGTCACGGTATTCGGTGAGGGCAACGATGTTGTCCCACAGGTGCGTGCTGGGGGCCAGGGTGAAGGTGGAGAACAGCTCGTTGCCGTCCTTGCTGGCGGCGGCCACCACCCAGATCACAGGGAACAGGCAGTACAGCGCGCCTAGGATCAGGATCCCGGTGGACAGGTAGCTCGGCTTGTCGTGGGCCGAAACTGCGCCCTTGGAGGTGCGAACTGTCTTTGTATTCTCGGTGCGGCTGGGCGCCAGGATGGTCACGGTCAGTTCTCCTGTCCGAAGGCCCGCTTCTGCACAACGCGCAGGAACAGGAAGGAAATGATGAAGGTGGCGGCGGCGATCACGATGCTGGTGGCGGCGGCTGAGTACACGTCGTTACGCGTGAAGGCGTCGCGGTAGACCAGCATGAGCGGGGACCAGCTCGTGGAGAGGCTGTTGGCCAGCGGCCGCAGGGTGGTGGGCTCGGCGAAGACCTGGAGCGTGGCAATCATCGAAAACAGCGCCGTCATGACCAGCGACGGGGCGATGATGGGGATCTTGATCCGCAGGGCGGTCTGGACCTCTGAGCAGCCGTCCAGCTTCGCTGCCTCATAGATTTCGCTGGGCACGGCCTTCAGCGATGTGTACATCACGATCATGTTGAAGCCCACGCCGCCCCAGAGGGCGATGTTGCAGATGGCGAACGTGACGAGGTTCGGGTCCAGCAGCGAGGGAAGCGCGACGCCGAACTGCCGGGCCAGGAAGTGGAAGGGGCTCACGCCGGGCAAGTACAGGAAGCCCCACAGAAGGGAGCTGATGACTGCGGGCACGGCGTAGGGAAGGAAGATGGCGGTGCGGGAAAAGCTGCCGGCCCTGGTTCGGCGGGAATCCAGCAGGAGCGCGAACAGCAGGGCGAAGCCGAGCATCAGCGGGATCAGGATGAGCCCGTACAGCAGCACGCGCAGCACGCTGCCCAGGAACTCCGGGTCCGTCAGGGCGCTGACGTAGTTTTCGAAGCCCGCAAACACCTGGCTCTGGGAGCCCTTGCCGAGGCCCAGGCCACTGACCTTCTTCTTCTGGAAGCTCAGCACCAGCGTGTAGACGATGGGGGCGGCCATAAAGACGAGGAAAAGGATGATGCCCGGGGCGAGCATCGCGTAGGGGATGAGCACCCGGGATTTGAAATTCTTCGCCCGCCTGGAGGGTCCGGCTGCGGTATCAGCCGCCGGACCGGGCTTGGTCACGGTCATTGCCACGGGTGCACTTCCTTGTGTGGATTGGAGCTTGTGTGGATTGGAGCTTGTGGGATTCGAACCTGTCTGGATTCGAACTTGTCTGGATTCGAGATGGTGCCGGTTCCGGGAGGGGCCTTGGGGATGCCCCTCCCGGAACCGGAGTCAGTTGCTGCTTGCGGGACGCTACTTGACCGTGAAGCCGGCCTGCTTCAGGTCCTCAACGGTGACTTGCTGCATGGATTTCACGGCGTCGCTGAAGGCGCTCTTCTGCTTGGCCTGGGCAGCTTTGGCGAACTGGTCATTGTAGGCGTTGAAGGCCACGTTGACGTTGGGCCCGTAGGTGAAGGAGCCCACGTTCTGCGCGGCGTCGCCCACCACCTCGTAGAAGTCAGGCTGGTTGGAGAAGAATTCCGGTGCCTCCGTGAGCGCGGACTTGGCGCCTGCGTTGTCCGCGGGGTAGACGCCGGTTTCCTTGACCAAAGCCTGGACTGCTTCGGGGTCGGTGTTCAGCCAGGTGGCAAACTTTGCGGCGGCCTCGGCGTTCTTGGACTGGGTGGTCACGGCGGTGGAGGAGCCGCCCCAGTTGCCGGTGGAGGGCTTGGAAGCATCCCATTGCGGCATGGGTGCCACCTTCCACTGCCCCGCGGTGGCGCTGGCGTTGCCGGAGAGAACGCCCGGGCCCCAGGCTGCGCTCAGCCAGCCCACCTGCTTGCCCGTGTTAAGGGCGGTGTTCCATTCCGGGGTGTACATGGGCTTGTTGTCGATGGTGCCCTCTTCCACGAGGCCGCCCCAGTGCTCGGCAACCTTTTTGGTGGGGTCCTCGTCGATGTTGACGCTCCAGGCGTCGCCGTCGACACCCCACCAGGAGGCACCTGCCTGCTGGGCCATGCCGGTGAACCAGCCGGCGTCGTTGGAGGAGAAGGTGCCGAGGTAGGCCTCGGGGTCAGCGGCGTGGACTGCCTTGGCGGCCTGGGCGTACTCATCCCAGGTGGTGGGAACGGAAAGGCCCAGCTTTTCAAAGATGTCCGCGCGGTAATAAAACACCATGGGGCCGGTGTCCTGCGGAACCGCGTAGAGGGCGTCGCCGCCGAGGGTCACCGAGTCCCATACGCCTTCCGGGAAGTGGCTCTTGGTTTCATTGGCTTCAGTGCCGGAGAGGTCGGCGAGGGCGTCGGCTGCGACCAGCGTGGGGATCTTCTGGTATTCGGCCTGGATCAGGTCGGGGGCGCCGCTGCCGGCCTTGACGGCTGTGAGCAGCTTGGTGACGGCGGGATCGCCGCCGTCCTGCTTGTTGACGGTGACGTGGATGTTGGGGTTTTTCTCGTTCCAGACCTCCACCACCTTGTCCAGGTTGGGGGCCCAGGCCCAGTAGGTCAGTTCCACCTTCTGGTTGGGATCAGTGGCTGAGCCGGCGTCCGTACCTGAAGTACCGGAGCATCCTGCGGTGAGCATCGCGGCCGCGGCGAGCATGGCCACGGCGCCTGCACGAAATGACTTGCGCATTTCGTCCTCCTTGTCGAAAAGCTGAATGGTCTGTCTGAAATATCACCGCTCATCCGAACCGAGGCCGCATGACTGTGAGCGGTTCCAGTAATTCATAGTGCTGCAAGCTGTGTCAATAGCGGATGGGTGATGGTGTTGCCCATTTGCCCTGTGATAGAACTGGGACCGCACACAGTCCTAAGGAGAATCCCCCATGACAGACGTCCTTCACCGCACGGTGCCGCAGACCGCTGCAGCGCCTGAGCGCTCACCTGCGCCCTGGGTCCAGCGGCCTGCCGGCCTTTGCTACGGCGGGGACTACAACCCTGAGCAGTGGCCGCGCGAGGTGTGGGTGGAGGACATCGCACTGATGAAGGAAGCCGGAATCAACCTGGTCAGCATCGGCATCTTCTCCTGGGTCCTGTTGGAACCGCGCGAAGGCGAGTATGACTTCGAATGGCTGGACCACCTGATGGACCTCCTGCACAACGCCGGCATCAGTGTGGATCTGGGCACGCCCACGGCAGCCCCGCCGGCATGGTTCTGGAAAAGGTACCCGCAGGCCCGTCCGGTCAACCGCGAGGGCGTCACCCTTGGGAACGGCTCACGGGGCATGGCCAGCCCCAGCTCGCCCGAGTACCGCAGCGCCGCCGCCAACATCACGGAGCAGCTGGCCCGCCGCTACGCCTCACACCCGGCACTGGTCCTCTGGCATGTGCACAACGAGTACGGCGCTCCGATCAGCGACTCCTACGATGACTACTCCGTGACGGCGTTCCGGGACTGGCTCCGGGCCCGCTACGGCACCCTGGAGGAACTGAACAAAGCCTGGGGCACCCTTTTCTGGGGCCAAAAGTACGGCGAATGGGACGAGATCGACGCCCCCCGGCTCTCGGCCAGCGTCAGCAACCAGTCCCAGCGCCTGGACTTCCGCCGCTTCACCTCGGACGCGCTGCTGGAGTGCTACATCAACGAGCGGGACGTCATCCGCAAGTACACCCCGGACATTCCCGTCACCACCAACTTCATGGCCACCAACTGCCTCGCGGCCGACTACTGGAAGTGGAGCAAGGAAGTGGACATCGTCGCCAACGACCACTACCTCGTGGCCCAACGGGCCGACAACCACATCCTGCTCGCCATGGACGCCGACCTCACCCGCTCCCTTGCAGGGAACAAGCCCTGGATGCTGATGGAACACTCCACCGGTGCGGTGAACTGGCAGGGGCGGAACATCGCCAAACGCCCGGGCGAACTGGCGCGCAACAGCCTCTCCCACCTGGCCCGTGGCGCGGACGCCGTCATGTTCTTCCAGTTCCGGGCGTCCCGGTTCGGTGCCGAAAAGTTCCACTCCGCCATGCTTCCGCACGCCGGTACCGGCACCCGGATCTGGCGTGAAGTGCTGGACCTGGGCGATGACCTGAAGAAGCTCGCCGCTGCCAAGGGGTCCACAGTGAAGTCCCGGGTGGCCATCCTCTGGGATGTGGAGTCCTTCTGGGCGCAGGACCTGGAATGGCGGCCCAGCAGCGACCTCAACCACCGCGAACGCATCGAGGCGTACTACACCGCACTCTGGCAGGCCGGCATCAGCGTCGACTTCGCGCACCCGGAGACGGACCTCTCCGGATACGATCTCGTGCTCGCCCCGTCCCTCTACCTGGTGGGGAACAAGGCTGCAGCCAACCTCAAGAACTACGTCCAGGGCGGCGGCAACCTGCTGGTCTCCTACTTCTCCGGGATCGTGGACACCAACGATACCGTTCCGGTTGGCGCGTCACCCGGCGCCCTCCGCGACGTACTCGGCCTGGAAATCCACGAGTTCCTGCCGCTCCGCGAGGATGAGACAGTCACCCTGAGCAGTGGTGCCGCGGGCAGCGTCTGGGCGGAGGAAATCCATCCCGGCACCGCCACCGTTCTCAGCCACTACGTGGACGGGCCCGCAGCTTCGCGTCCCGCCGTAACCCGCAACCACTTCGGCAGCGGAACCGCCTGGTACGTCTCCACCAAGCTCGACGGCGGCGACCTCGCCGCTGTGGTGCTTGACGCCGTCGGAAGCGCCGGCATTG
Organism: Arthrobacter sp. Hb9-2; assembly: GCF_059091165.1. Taxonomy (NCBI): domain Bacteria; kingdom Bacillati; phylum Actinomycetota; class Actinomycetes; order Micrococcales; family Micrococcaceae; genus Arthrobacter; species Arthrobacter sp. Hb9-2. Next base: position 12,569 of record NZ_JBNHGJ010000008.1, read on the forward strand.
AGGCGGCACCGCGGCCGCCGGCCGGGCTGGAAGTCGCTTCCCGCAGTGCCGGGACGGACACCTTCACCTTCCTGATCAACCATGCGGACACCGACGCCGAGTACCCCGCCGCCGGGCGCGACCTCCTCAGCGGCGAAACGGTCACTGGTACCGCTGTGGTCCCCGCCGGGACCGTGTGCGTTATCCACTCCAGCACGGAACAGGGGTAAGACATGGCAACCGCAACCGCTGAGTACAGGGAAGTCAGGGTTAGCAGCGCGGACGAGGTCGAGGACCGGCTGAATTCGGCTGTCAAGGACCTGCAGGTGATCGCAACCCGCAGCCGGACCCACGGGATCCTGGTCACCCGCCTCAACCCCGGCCACTTCCGCGTCTCCTTAAGCGACCAGGTGCCTTTTGGGCTGACCCGCGAGCTGATCCATTAGGCGGCTCAGGTTGCGGTGATGATCGCGTCCAGCTTCCGCAGCGGTCCCCAGGCACCGTCTTCGCTGTTGGCTACAACAGCGAGGGTGACATCCTGGGCAGGGTAGTAGCGGACCATGGCGCTGGCGCCCACGTTGATGCCCTCCTTGTAAATGGAACGCACAGCCCCATCCGAGGTGAGCTCGATGGCAGGGCCGAGCCCATAATGAAGTTCGGCCCGTGCCCCCGGCGCCGGGTCCGGCTTGGAGCTGTGCAGCGCGTGCGGCGTGAGGAAGGCCTCGGTTGTGGCCTGGCTGAGCAGTTCACCTTTGCTGACGGCAGTCAGGAATCGGGTGAGGTCCGCCGCTGTGACGTGGGCGCCGCCGTCGGGGGAGCCGATGGGCGGGTAGGAGTAGATGTTCTGCCGCCACCCCTTGACGGGCCCGCCTGGTCCTTCCCGGACGGGCTCCCAGCCTTCTGCAACGTCGGGCTCGGCTTCACGCATGTCGAAGAACCCGGCGGTCCCCATCCCCGCCCTGGCAAACACCTCCCGGCGCACTGTGCTGCGGAAAGTTTCGCCGGTGGCATGCTCCAGGGCGAGGCCGCACAGGATGTAGCCCACATTGCAGTACCTGCAGCCGTCACCGGGTTGAAAGACGGCAGGTTTGTGCACGAATTGCGGCAGGAAGTCTGCGGTTTTTGTAACGGAGTAGGAGGGGCGGTCCAGCCACAGCGCCGCGTAGGACTCACCCGCTTCCTCATCGGCGTCATCTGCTATGCCGGAGGTGTGGCTGAGCAGGTGCCGCAACGTCACCGCGGGGGAGATGGTGGTTCCGGCCAGGTCCACGTAGGAATGGATGGATTCATCGAGGTGGAGTGTGCCGGCATCCACCTGCTGCAGGATGGCGACGGCGGTGAAGAGTTTCGTCACCGACGCAACGTCGAAGCGGGTTCCGGGGGTTACCGGGACGTTCCAGCGCCGGCTCGCTGTGCCATGGGCAGACTCCATCAGCACCTCGCCTGCCCGCTCCACCCGGACGACGCCGGAGAAAGCGTCGGCGGCCGAGAGGGCAGCCAGCTCGGCCTTGACGTCCAGCAAAGGGCTTTCGAGCGAAACAGTCATGTGGCGTCCTTTCATCTCAGGCCATCCTAGGGACCAGAAGGGGCGGCCACCTGTCAGTCCACACCTTCCCACGTGGCTTTGACGTGACCAGCAGCACTGTTTATACTTTATGAAACGATTCAAAAAGGCAGCAACCTACTGGCCCCTCAACGTAGCCAGTCAGCTCCGCGGCATCCCCATGATCACTAAAACAATCCGGAATAGGACACTTCCGGTTCCTTGCCAACGACGAGAAGGAAATCAGCGAATGACCATAACGACCAACGGGAATGCCCAGCCCGGCCACAAAACCAGCATCGAAGGCAGGGACCCGAAGCGGGCCGCGATGAGCGGCTGGATCGGTGGAGCGCTGGAGTACTACGACTTCGCGCTGTACGGCCTGGCCGCGACGCTCGTCTTCCCGGCCATCTTCTTCCCTTCCGAAAACCCCACAGTCGCGATCATCGCGTCGTTGGCGACCTACGCGGTGGGCTACGTTTCCCGTCCGGTGGGCGCTGTTGTCCTGGGCGCCTACGGCGACAGGCACGGGCGCAAGAACGTGCTTGTCCTGGCGATGCTGCTGATGGGCTTCGCAACTTTCGCCGTCGGGCTCCTGCCCACGTACGGGCAGGTGGGTATCCTCGCCCCCATCTTTCTGGTGGCCCTCCGCCTGATCCAGGGTTTTGCGGTGGCAGGCGAACTCGGCGGCGCCAGCGCCATGATCGTGGAGCACTCACCGGACGCCCGGCGCGGCTTCTTCACAAGCTTCAGCCTTCAGGGCACCCAGGTGGGATCCATCCTGGCCACCGGAGTCCTGCTTCCGCTGGCGGCCCTTCTCCCCGCCGACCAGTTCCAGAGCTGGGGTTGGCGCATTCCCTTCCTGCTCAGCGCCTTCGTGATCCTTGCCGGCTACATCATCCGCCGGCGGGTCCAGGAGCCCCCGGCCTACCTGGCGCAATCCGAAAGCGGTACAGCCAAGCGCCGGTTCCCGATCGTTGACCTCCTGCGCACGCACCCGCGCGTTATGATCCTGTGCGTCATCATGACCTTCACCAACGTGGTGGGCATGGCGACCCTCATCTTCGGCGTCTCCTATGCGACCCAGGAGGGCTACGGCATCGGCTTCTCCAGCAGCGAGTTCCTGTGGGTAACCCTCGTGGCCAACCTCGCCGCAGTAGCGACCATCCCGGTGTTCGGCGCCCTGTCCGACCGGATTGGCCGGCGCGTGCTGATGGTGGCCGGCGGAATCGGCGGGGGCCTCATGTCCGGGGCCTACTTGTGGGCCATCGACCAGAAGAGCCTGTTCCTGGTCTTTGTCTGTGTGGTGATCGTGCAGGGCATCTTCTTCCAGATGTGGAACGCAACCTTTGCCACGTTCTTCCAGGAACAGTTCCCCATGCGGATCCGCGTGACCGGCTTCGCGGTGTCGCAGAACGTTGGCCTTATGATCGCATCGTTCTTCCCGAGCATCTTCACGGCGGTGGCTCCTCCCGGTTCAGGAAACGTTCCGGTGGTCATTGGCCTGATCACCTTCGGGATTTGCCTCCTGGCAGCCGCGGCCACCTTCCTGTCCTCCGATACAAAGGGCAAGTCACTCGAGGACCTCGAAGCACATTAGTCTTAACGGGCCAGCCAGAAAAGCCGCGCCTGCCCTGATGGGCAGGCGCGGCTTTTCTGCGCAAAGGGGTCAGTGTTTGACGTCGGGATCCGGCGCGAATTCCTGCAGCGCCGGAAGGGCCCGGCCGTCGAAGCCGAACATCGCCTGGTTTTCCCACGCGTTGCCCGTAGTGGCGTCCGCCGGATCCCAGCCGTTGCCGGGAACCGCGGTCCAGGCAGGCTCCCAGGAAACAACGCCGAGACCACGTCCGCCGGGTGCGGAGGCCACCACGTCCTGGACCGCCCGGAAGTTGGCTGTCTGTCCCTCCGGTGTGGCCGGGTAGCCGGGGATGAGCTGGTTTTCCCGGGCTATGACGTTCTCCCACGGATCAACCGGGTTGTCCGCGAGCGTGAACGGGTAGGAGTTTTCCACCACGATCACGTTCCGGTCATAGCGGGCGGACAGGGTGGTGACGGCGTTCTGCAGGTCAGCCATGGAACCGTGCCAGAAGCCGTAGTAGGACAGACCGATCGTGTCGAACTGGACGCCCCGTTTGGTGACCTCGTCGTACCACCAGGTCAGGCCGCCGATTCCGTTATTGATATTGGTCAAATGCAGGATGACGTCCGTCTGGGCGTTGACGTCCTTGGTGGCCCGGGCGCCGGCCGACAGGAACAGTGCCAGATTGTCCCACTGGGCCCCCTTGACGTCATCCGTCGGGTTGACGTCCCAGGTTTGTCCGAGGGGCCAGAGCATACCTGGGTTGATTTCATTGCCCACCTGCACCGAGTCCGCCGTGGCGCCGGCGTTCTTCAACGCAGTCAGCACCTCGAAGGTGTGGGCGTACACGGCATCGGCCACAGCCTGTGGGCCCAGGCCCGCCCAGGCCGCCGGCATCCCCTGGGCACCGGGATCGGTCCACCGGTCGCTGTAGTGGAAGTCCACCAGGACCTTCATGCCGGCTACCTTGGCGCGCTTGGCGGTTGCGACTACTTCGTCCGTGGTGTTGTAGCCGTCAGCGGGATTGACCCACACCTTGAGCCGCACCAGGTTGGCCCCCGCATCGGCAAAGGCCTCCACCGCGTCCACCGGCCGGCCGTGTGCGTCGAAGTACACCGCGCCCATGTCCTCGTTCTTTGCGAGGTTGGAAAGGTCGGCGCCGCGGACAACACGCTGCACAGATCCGGGGGTGAGCGTGACGTCGTCAGCCACTGCCCAGTCACCGGCCTTGCCGCGGGTTTCGATGACTATCTCGCATGCACTCTTCGTGACGTAAGCGTCGGCGGAAATCTGCAGCCACGCGCCGTCCTGTGCCGTGGACGGAAGGACGGTCTCGCCGTCGACACCGCAGTTCTTGAGTCCGATCCGGGAAGCCCCAAGTGTCCCCTCAGCCTTGACCCGCGCTGAAACCGTCCACCAGCCCTCAGCAAGGTTCCCGGTTTTCTGGCGCAGGTTCACCGTGCCGTCTGAGCCGAGCCGCTGGACCAGTTGGGGATTTCCGGCCTCTGCCGCCGTGGTGGTTGAGGCCGGGTCGCCGGTGGCCTTCCAGCCGGCCAGTCCCTGGGAAAAATCTCCGTTGACGACGGCGCCCGCTGCCTGGCTTTGGGGGCTCTCGGCAACGGCCGGGGCGATTCCTGCCGGCAGTGCCGCAGCAGCGAGGAGTGACGTCACCACCAGTGCTGATCGTCGTTTCCGGTTTCTTGGGTGGTGGATCATTGAGTCGTACTTTTTCATGTCGTCCTCCCTGACGGTACGAAGTGGAATACGGTCCCTAACCGCAAAAGCTGTTTTAGACCGTGCGCGCTCCCAGTAGTAGCACACGCCAATGAGCGCTGAATAGCCCGTTTCAGGCGACTCAGTTAGTGTGCTTTATCGTGACTCAGCTGTGATCGATCCCAGGCGAGGCTGTGGACAGCCTTCCTTATGGTTTGACGCAGGCGGACCGCCGGGCGTCAGTGCGAAGCTAACCGCATCCGAAGCGAGTCGAGGAGGAGCTGAAGGCCGGTCTCGAAAGCCCGGTCGCTGCGTTCCCGGCCGTGGCCGGATGCCTTGAGCAGCCGCGACAAAGTGGCGGCGGACTCGGTTGGTTCCCACACGTCGTCGGGGGCTGCAAGGTCCAGGCCGGCGCCCAGTGAAAAAGAGTCGATGACTGAGATGATCGTCAGCACGTCGTCGTCAGGGAACCCGCCGGCGATGAGGGCCGATGCCATCCGCTCGTAGGCGGTGATCACTCCGGGATCGGTAATGGTCTTACCCACGATGAGGGGCACCACGAACGGGTGGGCCGCGTACATCTCCCGCTGGCCGCGGACAATCAGCGAGACCACCTCGTGCCAGCCGGCATCCTCCGGAACATAGGGGATGGATTGGGTGGCCAGCCGCGCGCGCATCAGTTCGATGATTTCGTCGCGCCCGGAGATGTGGTTGTACAGGGACGACGCCGTGACGCCAAGGCGGCGGGCGAGGGCATTGACGCCGAAGCCGGCCCCTTCATCCACCAGTTCGATGGCGGCATCGGCGATGCGGTCCACCGACAGGATCGGGGTTCTGGGCCGTGGCATGGGGCTCCCTTCGTCAAATGCCAGTCTATGGACTCTTCCCTTTGATCCACGTCACATGCATAATAAAACGAACGCCATTCGTTTTAGCGGACGCTGCCGGTGATGGCAGCAGGCACGGAGGACGCAACGGAGCGCCGCCGGCCCTGTACCGCGCATATTCCTGTTCAAAGGACACATCCAATGACCCAGCCAGAACCGCAGCGGCTTCCGCTGACCACACAACGCGCCGTCTCCACGTTCGGCATCGGCGTTGTCGGCTTTATGAGCGCCAACCTCGTCCCGTTTATGATCCTCGCCATTCAGGACTCCCTCGGCGTGGGCGCGACGGAAGCCGGAACACTCATGACCGCCTGCCTCCTGGCCACGGCTCTCGCATGCCTCCTGGTCACCCGCTTCACGGAAGGCCGCGGGCGGTACCTCGTGGCACGGCTGGGGCTGGCCGTGACGGCGGCAGGGTTTGGCCTCGCCGCCCTTGACCTGGCTCCCGCGGCGTCCATCATCGGCATCATCGCCGGTGGTATTGGAGCCGGCGGTGCCGTGGCATCCGGCGGGGCAGCCCTGGCCGCCCTCCGCAATCCAAACCGGGCGTCCGGTATCAGCGGACTGGCGAACCGTGCCATCGTCACGGTTGTGCTGGCTGTTATCCCGGCGGTGGGCATCGGGATGGGGAGTGCCTTCGGCTTTGTGGCCGGGCTTGCCCTCGTGCTGCTGTTCACCGCCGGGTGGCTGCCGATGGCTGAGGCGCCAGAGGGACACGACGGAACGCCGGGTGCGTCACCCGCGCCAAGTACGACGGCGGCAGCTGCCACCGGGGGAGCCGTCACCACGGGGACCATCACCACCAGGACCATCACCGTGGCAGGTTTCGCTTTGCTGGCAATTTTCGCGCTCTGGGCGGTGGGCGAAGACTCACTCTGGGCGATGTCCGGAGCCATCGGTGTTGCCCAGGCCGGGATGACGGAGGAACAGTTGGGGCTGGTGCTGAGCGCGTCCACTGCAGGAGGGCTGCTCGCCGCCATCGCGCTGATCTTCCTGGGGACCAGGCTGGGCCGGGCGCTCCCGCTGGGCATCCTGCTGGTACTCGGCAGCGCCTTGAAACTGACCGCCTGCCTCACCACCGACCCCACCATTTTCCTTGTCACCATGATCGCGTGGAACACGGTGTACGCCGTTGCCTTTATGTTCTTCATCGCTACGGCGGCCGCGCTCGATGCCAGCGGCCGCTGGTCCGGCCCCGTGCTGGGGGTCTACCTGGTGGGATCCAGCTTCGCGCCGATGTTCGGGGCCTGGATCGGAGAGGCGTTCGGCTTTCCCGCCCTCGGCTGGGTGCTCGCCGGCTTCAGCCTGGTGCTCCTGGTTCCCGCCGTGCTCATCGCCAGGCTCTCATCCCGGGTCGAGGCGGAACACGCCTCAACCATTCCAAACTCATCCGACATTGCCACCATCCGAACCGCAGGAGTCTGAAACCCCATGACTGTGCTTTACCGCAACGCCCGCGTCTTCACTGCCGACCAGTCTGACCCCTGGGCTGAAGCGTTCATTGCCGACGCCGGCACTCTCACCCATGTAGGCAGCGATGCCACCGCCGCTGCGGCTGCCGGTGACGCCGCAGAGGTGGTAGACCTGGGCGGGAGGCTGGTGCTGCCGGGGTTCATCGACGCCCACACGCACGTGATGATGCTCGGCGAGGCACTGGGAAAGGTGGGCCTCACAGATGCCAGAACCCTGCCTCAGATACAGGAACGCCTGCGCACCGCACGGGCTGCCGACCCCGGTGCCAACCGGATCCTGGGCAGGGGCTGGCTGTTCGACTCGCTGCCCGGAGCACCAACCTCGGCCATGATCGATGAAGCAGTCTCAGATGTACCCGTCTACCTTGATGCCAACGACTACCACTCCTGCTGGGTGAACCGGGCCGCGCTGAAGGAACTGGGCATTACCCGGGACACCCCTGATCCACTCGGCGGACGCATCGGGCGGGACAGCCAGGGCGAACCGGACGGAATGCTGTACGAGACCGCAGCACAGCAGTTTGTGTGGCCGTTCCTGGGGGAGGTGACCTCGGACGCTGACCGCGACGCCGCCGTCGAACGTTCCATTGCGGCCTACCTGGCCGCCGGTGTGACCGGGGCAGTGGACATGGCACTGGGTGAACTCGACCTGGCGGCATTCCTCCGTGCGGCAGGGCGGCGCGGCGGCCGGCTGCCGATCCGCGTCGTGGCGCACTGGTTCATTCACAACACCGGCGACGAGGCCGAAAACCTGGCGCAGGTGGAACGCGCCGTGCTCCTGGCCAGGGACGTCAATACCGAGTGGCTGCGTGTGGCCGGCATCAAACTGGCGTTGGACGGTGTGATCGACGCCTGCACTGCTGCCATGAACCGGCCCTACGCGGACGGTTCACAGGCCGGGCCTATCTGGTCCCCTGAGCAGTTGGATCCGGTGGTGGCAGCCGCCGATGCCGCCGGGCTGCAGGTTGCCCTCCACGCCATCGGGGACCACGCCAGTGATATTGCCCTGGATGCGCTGGAACGTGCTGCAGAAATAAATGGGCCGCGCCACCGCCGCCACCGCATCGAGCACCTCGAATACGCCTCACCGGAGACCCCTGCCCGGATGGCCCGGCTCGGCGTCACTGCGTCCATGCAGCCCGTCCACGCCGACCCTGCCATCTACGGCAACTGGGTGGCAATGCTTGGAGACGACCGGCCGGACCGCAGCTTCGCCTGGCCCGAATATGTGGCGGCCGGCGCCCTGTTGGCCTTTTCCACCGACGCCCCCACCGCGCCGTACGAGGCCCTGCAGAACATGTTCGTCGCCGCAACGAGGCAGTCGGCTCTGGACCCGTCTTTTCCGCCCAACAATCCCCATTTCGCCCGTCCCTTGGCTGAGGCCATCACACACGCAACCCGCGACGCTGCGGCCTCAGTTATGGAAGAGGACCGCCGTGGCCGCCTGGCGGCTGGCCTCGCTGCGGACTTCACCGTGCTCGACGCCGATCCTTTCAAGGACGGCGAGGAATCACTGCTGAATGCCCGCGTACTGCGCACCGTCGTTGGCGGCCGCACGGAGTACGCGGCCTGACTCGGCCAGCTGAAGGGGCCGGGGCGAGGGGGCTGTTCTTCGTGGCAGCTCCCATCCCGCCGCCCGGCGCGCTCCGGTACCCTGTTGAGATGGCGCGAGAACTTGCCGAATTGAACGCGGAGGGCATCCTGCTGGCGGGGGCGGGCCGGGCCATCCTGCTTCAGCTTGCCGATCCGGCGGTGGGCCGCGGCGTCGCCGAGAACAGCACCTTCACGGACCGCCCGATCAATCGGCTCAAAGGCACCCTCACGTACGTGTACGCAGTCACCTACGGGACCGAGGAGCAGGTCAAGGAGGTCCGCCGCAGGGTGAACCGCGCCCATATACCTGTGCGCCGGGGTGCCGATGAGAAATCTCCCGGGTACAACGCCTACGATCCGGAGCTGCAGCTGTGGGTGACGGCAACGCTTTACGACACTGCGCTCACCATCATTGAAAAGATTTACGGCCCGCTCGACGACGAATCCGCCGATGCCATGTACCAGGACTACGCCAGGCTCGGAACCGCCCTGCAGCTTCCACCCGGCAAATGGCCCAAGGACCGTGAAGAGTTCAACCGCTATTACGAAGAACGCATGGCAAACCTTCGGGCCAGCGACGCCGCTGTTCGCGTGGGCCGCGGCCTCCTGTACCCGAAGCGCGCAGCACTGTGGTACCGGGCGATCATGCCGCTCGCCCGGTTCCTCACGGCCGGTCTCCTTCCGGACCAGCTGCGCCAGGACTTCGGCCTGCCATGGAGCGACCGCCATGAGCGCCGCTTCCACCGCACCATGAAAGTCCTCGCCGTGACCTACCCCAAGCTGCCGCAGGGCATCCGGCATTGGTTTAAGAACTACTGCCTCAACGAACTGGAAACGTCCCCGCGCCGGGCAGTGAATGCGTAGTTCCTCCCCGCTGGCGCCGCGCAAGGTAAGGTTGCTTACTAATTTCGGATAACCGGCAGGGAGGGTTCAGGAGACATGGCTGCAGAAACGAAACCGCCCGAGACCGGCGTGAGCGGTGAAGTCCACCAGGACCGCTTTGTCGGCGGGCAGGACCTCACCCGGTGGGACACCAAACCCGGCCAATTCCTGGCCTCCACAGTCCAACGGGCCAGCAGGCTGCTCGGCTCCCATGCGGCGTTGGTCCTCACCCTTTCCGTCGGGGCAGTGCTGGCCGTTGCGCTCGCCGCCGTATTCGCCGAGGTCTATGAATCCGTGGTCCAAGCCGACGGCGTTGCCGGGCTGGACCATCCGATCCTGGACGGTGCCAAGACACTCCGGTCACCGGGCCTGGACACGATCATCACCGGCTACACCGACGTGGGCGGGACCGTGGGGATGCCCGTGCTGGCGCTGGCCATCATGATTGGGCTGGCCCTGAGGCGACGGTCCTGGACCCCGGTCATCCTGATGCTCACCGCCGGACTCGGTTCGCTCCTGATGACCATCGCAGGCAAGGAATTGGTGGGCAGGACCAGGCCGGACCTGGCAGATGCGGTCCCTCCCTACGAGTACTCCGCCTCATTCCCCAGCGGCCACTCGTTGAACTCCGTGGTGATCGCGGGCATCGTGGCGTACCTGGTGATCCTCCGCCTCAAGTCCTCCCGTGCCCGTGTCCTCACGGCGGTGGCAGCAGGAGTCTTTGCCGCCACCATGGGGCTGAGCCGTGTTTATCTGGGCCACCACTGGCTTACCGACGTGCTGGGGGCATGGGCGCTGGGGGCCGCCTGGCTTGCGCTGGTCATCACCGCCCACCGCCTCTACCTCACCACGCGGGTGCACCCAGCCTGACGGGGGTGAGAGAGGTAACCGGACGACGGCGGGAGCTTCCCGCGCCGTCCGGCCCACCTGACGCTCTACCTGACAGGGCAGATCAGCGGCTGCGGCGGCGCAGCGACGGCTCCGTCAACGACGGCGGCCGGTAGCCGGCGTCGGCCTGGTTCAGGGTGGTGCCGGGCGGGACAATCTCGTCGATCCGGTCCAGCACGTCCTCGGAGAGACTGACCTTGTCCGCGCCGAGCGCCCCCTCCAAATGCTCCAGCGTCCGGGGCCCAATGATGGCGGACGTGACGGCCGGGTGCTCCAGCACAAAGCCGAGGGCCAGATGGATGAGCGACAGCCCGGCCTGGCCCGCGAGTTCGGTCAGCTCCAGCACGGCCTGCGTTTTGCGGGCATTTTCGGCCGACGACGGGTCGTGCCGTTCCGGCTGCCGGACGGCCCTGCTGGAGGTGCTGTGCGCGCCGTCGGCCTTGATCCTGCCGCTCAGCCAGCCGCCGGCCAGCGGGCTCCACGGCAGAACGCCGAGCCGGTGTTTCTGGGCCAGGGGCAACACTTCGCGCTCGATGCCGCGCGCCAGGATGGAGTACGGCGGCTGCTCCGTCACAGGCCGCTCTCGGTGTCGCTCGCGGGCTACGTACTGGGCGTCGACGATCTGGCCAGGCTCGAAGGTGGAGGTGCCGATGTACCGGATCTTGCCCTGCCGCACCAGATCGGTGAGCGCCCCCAGCGTCTCGTCGATGTCCGTGTCCGGTTCCGGCCGGTGCACCTGGTAGAGGTCGATCCAGTCGGTCTGCAGCCGGCGCAGGCTGTCCTCCACCTCGCGGATGATCCAGCGGCGTGAATTTCCTGCCTGGTTTACGTCCTCGCCGAGACGGCCGTAGACCTTGGTGGCCAGCACCACGTCGTCCCGGCGGCCCTTCAGGGCCTTGCCCACGATGACCTCGGACTCGCCCTTGGAGTAGACGTCGGCGGTGTCCACCAGATTGATGCCGGAATCGAGGGCCCGGTGGATGATCCGGATGGAATCCTCGTGGTCCGGGTTCCCGATGGCCCCGAACATCATGGTCCCCAAGGTCAGCGGGCTGACCTTGAGTCCGGTGGACCCCAAGCTGCGGTATTCGGTCATGCGGATGCTCCTAACAGTTGTTTGCTGTGCTGGCTTGCAGCGCTGTGTGGGCTCTGAGCGGTGTACTGGCTGCCTGGACGGTCGAGTCCGAAGTGTTCGCGCAGGGTCCGGCCGGTGTATTCCGTGCGGAAGAGGCCACGTGACTGCAGGATGGGGACAACCTCATCCGCGAAGGCCTCGAAACCGCCCGGCAGCCACGGCGGCATGACGTTGAACCCGTCCGCGGCCCCGTCTTCGAACCAGCGCTGAATCTCGTCCGCCACCTGGACCGGTGTTCCGGCGAACACGTAGTGCCCGCGGGCGCCGGCGAAACGGTGCAATACCTGCCGGACGGTGAGGCCTTCCCGCCGGATCACGTCCAGGAGCAGCTGGCTGCGGCTGCCCGCCCGGCCCGCTGCCGCCAGCAGGTCCGGAGGGAAGGGCTCATCCAGCCTGACACCGTCGAGGTCCACGCCCAGCAGTTTCCGCAAGATGCCCAGCCCGTACTCCGGCTGGGTCAGCTCGTCGAACTCCTGCTTGAGGGCCCGTGCCTCCGCCTCGGTGGAGCCGAGGTAGGGGCTGATGCCCGGCAGGACCAGGAGCTGCTCCGGGTTCCGGCCGTTCGCCGCGGCCTGCGCCTTGATATCGGCGTAGAACCCCTGCGCGCTCTGCAGGGTCTGGTGCGCGGTGAAAACCGCTTCCGCGTGCTGCGCGGCGAAGGCTTTCCCGTCGGCGGAGGACCCTGCCTGCACGAAAACCGGCCTACCCTGCGGGGACCGCGGAGTGTTCAGCGGTCCCTCCACGCGGAAGTGTTCGCCCTCGTGCCCGATGGGATGGATCCGTGAGGTGTCCGCGAAAACTCCCGTGCCGGCGTCGGACACCACTGCCCCGTCCTCCCAGCTGTCCCAGAGCTTGCCGGCCACGCGGACAAACTCGTCCGCCCGCGAGTAGCGTTCGGCGTGCGGCGGATGCTCGTCCAGCCCGAAGTTCCGGGACGCCCGCTCCGCGCCGGTGGTGACGATGTTCCAGCCTGCGCGGCCGCCGCTGAGGTGGTCCAAGGATGCGAACAGGCGCGCCGCGTTGTACGGCTCAAGGTACGTGGTGCTGGCCGTACCTATCAGGCCAATCCGTTCCGTGGCTACCGCAATGGCGGAGAGCCACGTGAACGGCTCCAGCCGGAACCGGGTGGCGTACTGCACGTTGTTCTCCAGCGCAGGCCCGTCCGCGAAGAACACGGCATCCAGCTTGGCGGCCTCCGCGCGCTGCGCCAGTTCCTGGTAGAACCGGATGTCCAGGACCCTGTCCGTCCGGGACTTCGGGTGCCGCCACGCGGCCTCGTGGTGGCCTCCGGGGTAGATGAACAGGTTGAGTTTGAGCTGCCGGCCCATCAGAACGCCGATCCGATGGATGCCAGTTCCCCTGCGCCCGCACCGGTGTAGCGGTTGGCCGGGCGCTGCAGGCCGTAGTGCTCCCGCAGTGTCCTGCCGGTGTATTCGGTGCGGAACAGGCCGCGTTCCTGAAGGATGGGGACCACCTGGTCCACGAACGTTTCCAGCCCCGAGGGCAGCACCGGCGGCATGATGTTGAAGCCGTCAGCCGCGCCGCCGTCGAACCATTCCTGGATGGCGTCCGCAACCTGGACCGGGGTGCCTGTGAAGGTGCGATGACCGCGTCCGCCGCCCAGCCGTCCGATGAGTTGGCGCACGGTGAGCTTTTCGCGGCGGGCCAGCTGGACGATCAGCGTGTAACGGCTCTTGGCGCCCTCAATCTCGTCCTCGCTGGGCAGGTTGTCCGGCAACTGGCGGTCCAGGGGAAGGTCTTCAGGAGCAACACGCAGGGTCTTGGCCAGCTGGATGCGGGCGTACTCGGGCTTGATGAGGCGGTCCAGTTCCCGTTCCAGCTCCACCGCTTCCGCTTCGGTGGCACCGATGACGGGCACGATGCCCGGCAGGATCTTGATGGTCTCCGGGTCGCGGCCAGCAGCAGCGGTGCGGTTCTTGAGGTCCCGGTAGAAGGCCTGTGCATCAGCGAGCGTCTGGTGGGCGGTGAAGACGGCGTCCGCGTACCGTGCGGCGAGGTCCTTGCCGTCCTCCGACGATCCGGCCTGGACGATCAGCGGGTGGCCCTGCGGGGAACGGGGGACGTTGAGCGGGCCGCGGACCTTGAAGTGCTTGCCTTCGTGGTCGATCACGCGGATCTTTTCGCCGTCTCCCCACACACCCTCAACTTTGTCCGCCAGTACGGCGTCGTCCTGCCAGCTGTCCCACAGTTTCTGCGCCACCTCAATGAACTCGGCGGCACGCTCGTACCGCACGGCGTGGGCGGGCTGATCGTCGACGCCGAAGTTGCGGGCGGCGTCCGGTCCGGCGGTGGTGACCACGTTCCAGCCGGCGCGGCCGCCGCTGACCCAGTCCACTGACGCGAACCGCCGGGCCAGGTTGAAGGGTTCGTTGTAGGTGGTGGAGGCGGTGGCGATCAGGCCGATGTGTTCCGTGGCGCCGGCAATGGCGGTCAGGAGGACGGTGGGTTCGAGCTTGCCGGCAGGGCGCCGGCCCACCTCACCGAACAGTACGGGGGAGTCGGCGAAGAAGATGGAGTCCAGCTTGCCGCGTTCAGCAGTTCGGGCAAGCTGCTTGTAGTGCTCCACGTTGGTGCTGGACTGCGGGTCGCTCTCGGGCAGCCGCCAGGATGCCTCGTGGTGTCCGGTGCTCATCAGGAAGGCGTTGAGGTGGAGTTGGCGGGTAGTGGGAGAGTTGTCAGAAGTCATGGGATGGTCCTTCAGCTGAGGTAGAGGTCAGTGGCTGGTGCCGACGACGCCAAGGTCGGCAAGGAGGTCGCGGCGGAGGGCTTCGTGGCCGGCGGCATCCACTGCGGTGCTGATCTCCGGCGTCACGGTGCGGACGGTGGCAACGCGGCCGCGGTCCAGCACCACGATCCGGTCGGCGAGGGCAATGGCTTCGTCCACGTCGTGGGTGACCAGCAGGACTGCGGGCCGGTGCAGGGCCACCAGGTCCTGGAGCAGTCCGTGCATTTTGATGCGGGTGAGGGCGTCGAGGGCGCCGAACGGCTCGTCGGCCAGCAGCAGCTGCGGTTCCCGGACCAGCGACCGGGCCAGCGCCACGCGCTGCTGCTCACCGCCGGAAAGTTCATGTGGCCAGGATTTTTCCCTACCGGCGAGCCCCACTTCGGCGAGGGCCTTGCGTGCCCGGGACTCGGCGTCGTGCTCCCGCAGGCCCAGGGTGACGTTGCCCAGCACGCTGTCCCACGGCAGCAGCCGCGAATCCTGGAAGACCACGGACACGCGCTCGGGGACGCTGATCACGCCGCTGCCGCGGACGTCGTGGTCCAGCCCGGCGAGGGCCCGCAGCAGGGTGCTTTTGCCGCAGCCGCTGGGGCCGAGGAGGGCCACGAACTCGCCGGGGGCGATGTCCAGGTCCACGCCGTTCAGGACGCCTTTCGGGCCAAAGCTGCGGATCAGGTTCCGGACCGAAACTGCCTTGGTTGCGCCGGCCGCAGGGGCTGCGCCGGAGGAGGAGCGGACGGAGGAGGAGCGGACGGCGGACGGTGCGACGGCTGTCAGCCCGCCAGAGTGCGTTGCCATGATAGGGCCTTTCGTTCGAGGAAGCGGACGGCGCCGTCGGACAACAGGCCGAGAATGCCATAGACAGCAAGTCCGAGGACGATGATGTTGGTTTGGCCGTAGGTGCGGGCGAGCTCCATCATGTAGCCAATGCCACTGGTGGCGTTGATCTGTTCAACCACCACCAGGGATACCCATGCTCCGGTGACGGCGAAACGCAGGCCCAGGAAGAACCCCGGCAGTGCGCCCGGAAGAACCACCTTGCGGATGAAGGCGGCGCGGCTAAGCCCCACCGTCTGGGCGAGCTCGACGTAGCGCAGGTCGATCCCGCGCAGGCCGGCGTGGGTCTGCAGGTAGATGGGGACGAAGACGCCCAGGGTGATGGTGAGCACCTTCATGGTCTCGTCGATGCCGAACCACAGGATGAGGAGTGGAATCAGTGCCAGGCCAGGGATGGCGCGCTTGATCTGCACCGGCCCGTCAATCAACGCCTCACCCACCCGGCTCAACCCGGCGAGGAGGGCCAGCACCGCACCCACCACGATGCCGAAGAACAGCCCCAGGCCGGCGCGCTGGGCGGAGATAGCGAGATTTTCCTGCAGCCTGCCGTCCGCGATCAGTTCGCCGGCGGTGGCCACCACGGTCCACGGCTCGGAGAGAATCCGCGGGTCCAGCAGGCCTGTTGCGGAAGAAACTGTCCAGAGCCCCAGCAGGGCGGAGGGGCCCAACAGCCAGGCCAGGCGCCGCCGTCGTCCGGGACCCAGCCTCCTGCCGGTGGGCCGCACGTCCTCGCGTGCCGCGAGGGCCGGGTCCAAATGGGGTTCGACGGCGGGACGTTCCAGAACCGGAGCCGCGCTCATGCTGCACCGCCCTTGCCCGCCCCGGCGAAGGCGGTGCCCGCGATGGCCTCGAAGCGGGTGTCGTAGAGGTCCGCCGCTTTCAGCTGCGGTTTCTTCTGTTCCCGAGCCAGCAGGTCGATGGTCTGCTGGTGCCGCTCGATGGCCTCCGTCCAGGATGTGGGGACGTCCCGCTTGCCTGCGGCGTCGATCAGGTACTGCCCGTCCTCGGCGGAGAGTCCCTGGTCCTTGATGTAGTAGCCTTCGAGCCATTCCTGGGGGTGGTCCTCCACCCAGCGCTGGGCCTTGCCCCACGCCTCGACGTACTTGGCCAGGGCGGCGGCCTTGGCGGGATCGGCCAGGACCTTGGCGGGGGAGTACAAGTGCCCCGGGTCGTCACGGAGGCCGTGACGGAGGGTGGCGGCGCCGTCGGCCTTGTACTTTGCGAGGTACCGCTTGATCTGGACGCCGCCCAGCGGTGCTGCGTCAACCTGCTTGCTGGAGAGCGCCGAGGAGTAGGCATCGCCCGTGCTGGGCAGCTCGATGAGCTGCACGTCATCCTGGGCGAGCCCGGCCTTTTCCAGGATCCGCAGGACCAGCGCGCCCTGGGCCTGGCCCGGGCTGTACGCCACCTTCTTGCCGCGCAGGTCCTCCAGCCTGGTGATGCCTGCGCCCGGCGCAACGCCGAGTTCGTACAGCGGGTGGTTCACCGCGTCCTGCCGGTAGGCGCTGCCGATGATCCGGACATCCAAACCTGTCCAGGTGGCGTGGATGGGCGGGATGTCCGCCACCGAGCCGACGTCCAGGGCGTTGGCACGGAAGGCTTCGGTGGTCTGCGGGCCGCCCGAGATATTGGCGAACTCCACGTTGATGCCGTCCAGGTCCTTGATCAGGCCGGACAGTTCCAGGGCAACCCGGATGCTCGGGTCACCGACTTTGATGGTGGTTCCCGCCGGAACTGACGCGGCGAGCGGTGCGGAGGACGCCTGGCTGGTGGCGTTGCCAGCGGTAGCGGTTCCGCCGCAGGCCGTGAGGAGACCGAGTGCGGGCAGGGCCAGGAGTGCGCCCAGCGCGCGGCGCCGGGTGAAGGCACCATTGGACGATTGTTGGGGCGGGAAGGATGCAGCGGGGGACATGTGGTGCCTTTCGAGGGGACGATATGTGGGCATCAGGGCGCGACGAAGCGCCCGGGGACCCGGATAGCCGGGGAAAAGGGAAGGAGGTGCGTGCCGCCGTCGGACGCTGTTGCGGTGATGCTGCGGTGCTGGGTCAGCGGCTGGTGGCTTAGCTTGTCGAAACCAAGGAGCGGGTGCACATTCGGCGGAGCCAACACAGCGGACCGAAAGTGCGGGTGCTTTGCGGGCTGGTGGATGGATGCGGCATCGGTCCTCCTGTTCACTGTCGGCGTGTGTTGCGCTTGGCCCGGCGTGGGCTGTGGAAACACCTAAGCACGGTCTTCAATGCCTTGGCCAGCACCGCGCAACGGAAGCGAAACGGGAGGAAACGGCGCTACTTACGGCGCCATCAGGAGGACAAATCGAGAAACCCGGCGCCATGATCCGCAACGGAGGTTAATGTGACTGGCAAAGGCCGGACCCGTGTCTGGACTGCAGGGGTTCGGCGCTGAAAGATGGGGGTTCTGCCGTAACAGGTTCCAACAGAGACTGCCTGGGGAGCGTTTCTCCCTCCTGCATGGGGCGGCAAGGGGCGATGCTGGAAGGAGCCCTGTCCTGGGCACCGTGATTGATTGGAGAAGTGCATGCGTCACCGGACCCTTACCGCGGCTGCCATGGGGACGGGTATCCTCCTGGCTGGCTGCACGGCAACCCCGCCGCAGTCGCCCACAGCTACGTTCCCTGCCCCGTCGTCCTCGGCTCCGGTTACTTCCGCTCCGGCCGCTTCCACATCCACAGCCATTCCAGCCCGGACGGCCCCAGCCATGATCGCCGGGACGCCGGAGCCAGTTGCAACTGGCCTTGCCGCGCCGTGGTCCGTTGTGTTCCGCGACGGGACGCCGTTGGTCAGTGAGCGGAACAGTGCGCGCATTCTCGAACTCGCGCCGGATGGTTCTGCGCGGCCCATCGGGACCGTTGAGGGGGTGGTTGGCCGGGGAGAGTCAGGACTGCTGGGCCTCGCGGTAGGTGGCGGCGGCGACCTCTACGTCTATTCGACGGCGTCGGACGGCAACCGGGTCCAGCGTTTTGCCGTGACCGGCACACCAGGATCTCTCTCACTCGGGCAGCCGAACACACTGCTGGCAGGGATTCCGGCCGCGAGTACCCACGACGGCGGCCGGATCGCCTTTGGTCCCGACGGCATGCTGTACGTGACGGCCGGGGACGCGCAACAGCGCAACAGCGCCCAGGACCGGGATTCCCTTGCCGGCAAAATCCTGCGCATGACTCCGGAGGGTGAGGTCCCGGCCGACAACCCCTTCCCGGGCTCTCTCACGTACAGCTACGGGCACCGGAACCCGCAGGGCCTGGCGTGGGCGGACGACGGAACCCTGTTCGCCACCGAATTCGGGCAGAACACCTGGGACGAGCTGAACGTCATTAGGCCTGGTGCCAACTACGGGTGGCCCACCGTGGAAGGGATTGCGGGCCGGGAAGGTTTTGTGGATCCCCTGCAGCAGTGGCAGCCAGGCACGGCGAGTCCCAGCGGCATGGCACATGCCGGCGGCACCCTGTTCATCGCCAACCTCCGGGGACAGGTTTTGCGGTCGGTTCCCGTCTCGGATCCCACCACGTTCACCGACCACTACAGCCGGGAGTACGGCCGCATCCGCGACGTGGCACTGTCACCGGACGGGCAGCTGTGGTTCATGACCAACAACACCGACGGCCGCGGTGATCCGCAGCCGGGGGATGACCGGATCCTCGCCGTTCCCCTGGCATAACGGCACGCCTCGCAGGGCAGGTTGGGAGTTTAGCGCCTGGTGTTTAGCTCCGGGCGTGGGGTTGGGCTGATTCGACGATGTTCTCGGTCGCGGCCCACGAGGCGAGAAGTTTGAGGGCTTCCTCGGAGGGGCTGCCCGGGGTGGCGGGGTAGACCGTCAGGGTATGGCCGGGATCCTCTTCCAGCCCCAGGACCTGATAGTTCAGCTCGAGGAGTCCCACCACGGGATGCTTGAAGAACTTTGTGCCGGCATAGTGGCGGCGGACATTATGTGCAGCCCAGCGCGTACGGAACTCGTCACTGCGCATGGAGAGCTCGCCGATCAACTCGGCAATGCCCTTGTCGTGCGGGCTGCGCCCCGCTTCGCGGCGAAGGATGGCGACGTTGACGTTGGCTGCCCGGTCCCAGTCCGTGTAGAAATCGTGCGCTCGGGGGTCCAGGAAGATGAACCGTGAATGGTTCGCCGGCCGTGCCGTGCCACGGTACATGTCGGAGTACAACGCGTAGCCCAGAGCGTTGGCGGCCACGATATCCATCCGGTTGTTGCCAATAAAGGCCGGCGCTCCGGTGATGGTGTCCAAGAGGTACTGCAGCTCGCGCCGCACCCCGGACGGGACGGAACCGGCGGCGCTCGCAGCACGCTTGCGTCCCGACGTGTTGGCCGCCCGGGCCAAGTCGTAGAGGTGGTCGTGTTCAGCACGGTCCAGTTCCAGCGCCTGGGCAATGGCGTCCAGCACACTGTCGGAAACCCCGGTGAGGTTTCCGCGTTCCAGCCGGGTGTAGTAGTCAACGCTGACCCCGGCCAGCCTGGCCACCTCTTCACGCCTCAGTCCTGGCACGCGGCGCCGTCCGCCGTACGGTTCGATACCCGCCTGTTCCGGGGTGATGCGCCCCCGGCGGGTAGAAAGAAACTGCCGGACCTCGGCTCGGTTATCCATACGGACACGTTACGACGAAACCGCAAACCCTAAGGAGGGTCTGCCAGAACCCGTTACGGCAGGGCCCTCGCTACGCTTGCCGGTTGCCGGTTTGATGGAGATAGCCCCCCTTTAGCCATCAACGAGCTGGAGCACCACAACCCATGCTGCCGACCGCAACCACCCGCAGGCCATCGGCCGGCGCCGTCCCGGCCACGCTGGTTGCCACGGTCATCTTCCTGACGGCCGTGGCACCGCTCGCTACCGATATGTATGTTCCGGCCTTCCCGCGTGTATCCGAAGAGTTCGGCACCACCGCATCCGCCGTGCAGTTGACCTTGACCACGTTCTTCGCCGGGATGGGGCTCGGACAGCTGGTGGGCGGGCCCTTCAGCGACCAGCGCGGCCGGCGGATGCCGCTGGTCGCGGGAACAGTGCTCATGACCGTCGCGTCGGTCGCGTGCGCCGTGGCACCGGACGTTTGGATCCTGATGCTGGCCCGGTTCCTGCAGGGCATCGGCGGCGGCTGGGCCAAGGTCATCGGGCGCGCCGTCATTGTGGACCTGGCCCACGGGCCGCAGCTGGTCCGGGTCCTCAACCTCGTGATGGGGATCGGCGGCGTCGCCCCGATCATCAGCCCGCTGCTCGGAGCTGTGATCCTCCAGCTGACCGGGTGGCGGATGACCTTCTGGTCACTTGCGGCCCTCGGTATCCTGATGACCCTCTGTGCGCTGTTCATCGTTCCGGAGTCGATGCCGCCGGAAAAGCGGCACGCAGGCGGGCTGGGGGAATTCGGCCGCGCGGCGAAGGCCGTGCTCTCCAACCGCCGGTTCGTCGGCTACGTGGTGGTGGCGTCGTCGGCCTTCATTGCTTTGTTCGCTTACGTGGCAACGTCCGCGTTCATCCTGCAGAACATGAACGGCCTGTCGCCCGTGGCCTACTCGATCGTGTTCGCGGCGAACGCGGGCGGCATGACCATCGCCGCGCTGGTCTCGGCGCGTCTCGCCGGCCGCGTGTCTACCCGGAAGGTCATCTTCGCGGGGCAAATCATCGCCCTGGCTGCCGGGGTGGCCATGCTGGCCGGGGCCTTGTGGTGGGCCACCCCGCTGCTGGTGGCGGTGGGCAGCTTTTTCGCCCTCATGGTGGCCCAAGGCCTGATTAATACCAACGGCGGCGCCCTCGCCTCGGCCGAAGTACCCGAACACCCGGGCACCAGCTCAGCCGTGCTGGGACTCGTCCAGTGGACCACAGCCGGCGTCGTCGCTCCGATAGCGGGACTTGGCGGCTCGGACACAGCCGTGCCCATGGCATTGCTCATGATCGGCGGAGCGCTGCTTTCCCTGTTCGGACTCCTTGTCCTGGCCCGCCCGCAACCCGTACGTCCCCCTGCGGAGCACATCGCTCAAGACGAGTACGAGACCCGCTAAAGGGGTTCTGCCATAACCCGTTTCAGCAAGGCCCTCGCTACGCCTCCCCACCGCAGGGTTTGATGTTGTTTGACCCTGTAGCATTTCGATATCCCCCCAAGAACCACAGGAGAACCATGACCACCGTCAAGGCCTATGCATCCCCGTCCGCCACAGAGGACCTTTTTGCGACCACCATTGAACGCCGCGAAGTGGGCCCCCACGACGTCCTGATCGAGATCAGGTTCGCCGGCATCTGCCACTCAGACATCCACACCGTCCGCGGCGACTGGGGCCCGCAGCAGTACCCGCTGGTTCCCGGCCACGAGATCGCCGGTGTTGTCACGGAAGTTGGCTCCGCTGTCACCATGCACGCTGTGGGTGACCGCGTCGGCGTCGGCTGCATGGTCAACTCCTGCCGCGAATGCGCCAACTGCCTGAAGGGCGAAGAGCAGTACTGCCTGGCCGGGAACGTCGGCACCTATGGCGCCGTGGACCGCGACGGAACCATCACCCAGGGCGGCTACTCCACCCACGTCGTGGTGACCGAAGACTTCGTGGTCCGGATCCCCGAAGGCATCGAGCTCGACGCCGCGGCCCCGCTGCTGTGCGCCGGCATCACCACTTTCTCCCCGCTCCGCCATTGGGGCGCCGGCCCGGGCAAGAAGGTTGCCGTCGTCGGCCTCGGCGGCCTCGGCCACATGGCCGTCAAGCTCGCCGCCGCCATGGGTGCTGAGGTAACCGTCCTGTCCCAGTCGCTGAAAAAGCAGGAAGACGGGCTGCGGCTGGGCGCGGGCAGCTACTACGCCACCAGCGATCCGGCCACCTTCGAACAGCTCGCGGGCACCTTCGATCTGATCATCAACACCGTCAGTGCTTCGATCGACATCAGCTCCTACCTGCAGCTGCTCACCCTCGACGGCGCACTGGTCAACGTCGGCGCCCCCGCCGAACCGCTCCCGGTCAACGCCTTCGCCCTCATCATGGGCCGCCGCTCCTTCGCCGGTTCCATGATCGGCGGGATCCGCGAAACCCAGGAGATGCTCGACTTCTGCGCCGAGCACCGCATCGGGGCGGAGATCGAGGTAATTCCCGCTGAGAAGATCAACGACGCCTACGAGCGGGTCCTCGCCTCTGACGTCCGCTACCGCTTCGTGATCGACACCGCTACCCTCTGATAACAAAACGCGCTCGACGGCGGCCGGCTCCCCAAGGGGCGGGCCGCCGTCGCGCGTTAAGGCTCCCAAACTCTTCTGTTATTCGGCGCAACGGTTCGGCGCCAATCACTCAACGCCCGGCCCGAAACCTGTACGTGGTTCCACAATTGGAGGACAGGTTTTCCTAGCCCCGGGAGGGTGATATGCGTAGGTCCGGCGGGCTCCTTCCCGCGATGATTCTGGTTTCTGTTGTGCTGGCGGGTTGCGGCCCGCAGGCAGCGCCGCCGACGGCAACAACCCCGGCGGCGACGGCCACCGCCCCCGCCACGTCCGCTTCCCCCAGTCCTTCCGTCACCTCAGGCCCGCCGGACGGCCAGGCCACCACGACGGCCACCACGACCGCAAAGCCCCCCGCCAAGGGGACGGCATGGATGACCTTTACGACGGCGGACGGGCAGCTCGCGTTTGACCTGCCGGCCGAGTGGAGCGTCCGGGACCCGGCAGGGGAGCTCCCGGAAGGCGGGGGTGCCTTCGCGGAGGTCACCAATGAAGCAGGGAAGCCGCTGGCCACCCTCCGGACCAACATGGCCACCGGTTCCACCTGCACCGAGAAGTATCCCTTCTCGGAGTTTGAGTCGCAGGAACTCCCGGCGCTGGCCCAAAACGGCGACGTGCCCCGGTACGTGTTTGAAACCCGCGGCGATGCCGCAGCCCCCGGCCCCGCCGATACCCCTGCTGCCGCCTACGGCATCACCACCGTTGAAGCTCCCACCGGCGGCTCGGCATGTCCGATTTTCCACTTCTTCACCTGGCCGCCCACCGCGGCGATGTTCGGTGCGTTCTTCAACCCGGAAAACAACGTGACGCCCGGTGCCGGGTCCCTGCCATACCTGGAACAGGCCCGCAAATACATGGACACCGCCGAGTACCAGGACATCAGGCGGATGATCACGTCGCTCCGGCCGGCCGGTTAAGAGCCGTCAGTTTTCCGCCATCCGAGCCCACCCTGACAACGAACTACCGACATGAACTATTACAGCCCGGCGGCGCAGGAACGGGCCCGGGACGCCGCATACGACGCAATGGAAAAAGTCCTCGACGGCATGTTCTCGCCGTTGAACCGGCATGCCCTGAACGCGCGCTGGAAACAGGCGTGTGAAGCCATGGCGACATACCTGGAAGCCGAAGACAACGGCGAGGAATAGTCTGCCGCCGGGGCTTATCCGGCCGGGCGTGACTCGAACTTCTCCCGCGTAAGGAACACCAGCTGGGCTTCCTTTTCCGCCAGCTGCACCCGTTGGCCAGGCTCGAAGCCGTAGCCCACAAGCCGCCCGATCGCTTTGCTGTTCCGCGCATCCGGTTCCGCCACGACGCGGTCCTTCGACGGGTCGGTCAGGAGGAACCGGATCAGCCCCGACATCAGGGTCGCAGTGAAGTTGGGAACAGGTTGTACCGCCGGGGCCAGGAGCAGGTGCATGCCCGTATCCTCCGGCCGGGCGGGATACGCTTCACCCACGGGATCGTGCAGTGGCTCATACGTCTGGAAAATCCCCACAGGCTGGTCCTCCACCACCATCACGAACCCGTGGTGTGTCTCCAGGCTGTCGAGGAAAAGGTAAACGTCCCGCACTTCGTCCCGGGTCATGGCGCCCATGCCCCAGAACTGCGCGCGTTCCTCCCGCACCCAGCTGTACAGGAGGTCCGCGTCCGCCTCGGGTGTGATCACGACGAGCCGCAGGCGGCCCAGGCCCGGGAGCTGCTCCTCGTACACCGCGCTTCTTGCCGCGAAGGGGATGGCTGTATCAGCGCCGGTCATGGTTTCTCCTTTGTGAGCTGGTCCCAGTCAGTAACAACGGGAATGAGTTCGCCAGCCGCCCAGTGCGGCAGCTGGCTCGCGAAATGGCGGTTGTCCGGATTTCCCGAAGCGCCGAACGGGACGATCCAGCGGCTCTTCGTCCGGTCCGAGAGGTCCCAGACGTAGCGTGCCACGGGCCCGCGGAAGGACCCGTCCGTGATCCCGGGCAGGCTTTCCGTGGAGAGGACGCAGTTGGTGTCGCCGGACAACGAGGTTACCGGCACAGTGGGCGCCGCGGCTCCGAGCGCGGGGTAGTCCGATGCCGCGTGCAGCGGCAGCAGGGTGTGGCTGGCTCCCCAGGTTCCTGTCGGCGGTGCTGCGGCCACTTCCTCCAGCGCCTGCCGTGCCGCTGCGCCAACGTCGACGCCGTGTTGGTCACCCTGCGCAAGGATGGTCTCGACGGCGAAACCCAGCCTGGCCGCCGGGTGCAGCCACGGCGCGAACAGGGGCGAGCGGCCGTGCGGCGCGGTCAAGGGTTCCAGGGCGGGGCTTTGTGCCAGTGCGAGGACCAGCGCGGAACGCCAGGCAGAGAACGTTGCCGCCGTGTTGCTGTCGGCGTCCATTTGGCCGTCCCAGCCCAGGAGCCGTAGACGCAGCTCGTCGGCAGGGCCACTCCGCAGGTCCAGCCCTTCCAGCAGCGTCCGGAACGCATGCCATGATCCGAGCAGGGTGTCCATCTGGATGCGCTGCATGGCGTCCGCGTCGAGCCCCGGCCCGGCCTCCTCGAGCAATTGCCGGATGCGCAGGGCCCGGTGGGCGGACGCGAATTCGAGCCCGGTCCTGTCTCCGCCGCCTGAATCGCGGTCGTTGGCGTTGACGGCAAACCTATCCACGGCAGACCGGGGCAGGTCCACCCACTCGCCGGTCCACTGGTGGTCTGCGGACCAGGCAGGAACAGGGCGGACATGGTTCTCCCTGTTCCGTACCGGCACCTTGCCGGCGACAATGTGGCGTACGCCCCCGCTGGAATCCGCGGCCAGCACGCAGTTGACGGGCTCCACCCAGGAACGCAGCGCCGCTTCCACCTCGGCCGCGGAGCGGCTCCGGAGGAGCGGAAGGAGGGCCTCGAACCCCAGCACCCCGGCAGAGCGCGACGGCGTCCGCAGGCTTAACGCCCCGCCGTCGGGCCCGCTGGAAATCACCGGGCCCCGCGCCGTTTCGATCACGTCCACAGTTTCTGCGGGGGCGCCGCGCACTGGGATTTCCTCCTGGTGGTTCACCGGCACGGGCTCCCAGCCGTCCGGCCCCAGCGACTGCAAGGCGCCCCCGTTGTGCCGGAGCTGCTCGGTGTACAGGTCCTGGTAGTCCGCCATAGCGTTGGTGACCGCCCAGGCTGCAGTTCCGGTATGGCCGAAGTGCGGCAGCCCGGGGACGCCCGGAAAGGCCAGCCCGACGACGTCGAACTCCGGGCAGGCGAGGCGCACCTGCTGGTACACCCCGGGCAGCTCCATGAGCCGGTGCGGGTCCCCGGCGATCAGTGGAAAGCCGGAATCCGTCAGGCTGCCGGCTGCGGCCCAGGCGTTGCTGCCGGCCCAGACCGGAGCCTCGATGCTGAAAAGCCCCACCGCGTCCGTGCCGAGGGTTGCGGCGACGTGTTCCCGCCAGAGTTTATTGGGGAAAGTGCTGAAGAGGATGTGATGGACCAGGAAGACGCCCAGCGGAGTCCATGGTTCCCAGCGTCCCGGGGCGGTCCGGGTGTCCCGGAACTCCTGCGCGTCCCGGCGGCCGTCCGTTAGTGCCTGGTTGACGCCGTCCACATACGCCGTGCACCAGCGCTGGGTCGCCGTGTCCAGGGTGGCGAAGCAGCGGCGGGCGGTGTCGTCAAGCCTTGACTGGCGGGCAAACCGGTCCCACAGCACGCCCCCGGCGCCCAGTTGCTCGGCGGTCCTGCCCTCCGAACGCCAGCGTTCCATCTCGATCTGCCAGGAACGGTCGGTTGCGGCGTTGCTTCCCTGCAGGAAGGCCAGTTCCTCCGCGGAGTCCGCCCGCAAATGGGGAATCCCCCAGGCGTCACGGAACGTCTCAGCCGGCATGGGCGGGGTCCGGCAGGGGAGTGGGGCGCACGGTCAGTCCTTCTTCTTAGGTGAACCTAAGTAAGAGTAGGGTGCGGGTGCGTGTTCCCAAAAACGGGTCCTGACATAAAAGAAGGTGCGTACTGCAGGGCGCACCGCCGACCCTAGCCCGCGGCGCTCTCCGATTCATCCGCAAAGAGCTGGTCAACAGCATCGGGGGCGAAGATCTTGCGCATAACGAGGGTAGTGAGTCCGTGGCAGGCGGCCAGGTCTTCCGGATGTCCTGCCTCCACCACCATGCCTTCGGCGATCCGCTCCACTACGTCGGTGAGGACACGGGAGGACACCTTTTCCACAAATTCGGGCAATCCACCGATTTGCCCACCCAGCACCAGGCGGTCAGGGTTAAGCGTGGTAACGGTGGCTGCAAGCGCCCGGCCAAGCACGTCCGCAGCATCATTGAGGGCCTGCAGGACCTCGGGGACTCCGGTCCCTGCTGCGGCGCCGATGTCATCAATTTTCGTCAGCCCCAGATGGCCCAGTCTGTCCCTGAGGGCACGCCCCGAGCTGTAGGCAGCCAGGCACCCGTGGCGGCCGCAGCGGCAAAGGGGGCCGTCCGCGGACATGCGGATATGGCCAATGTCCCCGGCAGAACCATGGGCGCCGCGCAGGATGGAGCCTTCCACCACGATGCCGCAGCCAATGCCCGTTCCGACCTTGACGTAGACAACTGTCTCAGCGTCACTGGCCCTTTCGCCCAGGGCTGCGGCACGCGCGTCGTTCTCAATAACCAGCGGCAGGTCCCAGGTCGCCTTGACAACCCGCACCACTGAGTCGGGTGACCATCCGGGGATGGTGGTCTGGTGTTTCACGTGCCCGGTACCAGCCTCCACCGGTGCTGGAAGGCTGACGCCGATACCCAACAAGGTCTCGTCGGAACCCTTCTCCAAAAGTTCCCGTCCTGCTTGAACCAGGGGACTGAGGACTGAGTCAGCCGGCGCGCTGATCTCCAGTGCGAAGGTCTCAGAGCGCAGCTGGCGCCCGGTGGTGTCCGTGATGCTCACGGTGCCGTGTGTCTGGCCGAGAGTCAGCGCCAGGACAACGCGCCCGCGGTCCTCGAAGCGGATCTTCCGGGAAGGCCGGCCACCGGTGGAACTGAGGGGTTCGGCCTCGTAGATGTAGCCACGGCGGGTGAGCGTATCCAGCCGCTCATAAAGGGTGGCACGGGACATCCCGGTGGTTGACAGCAGTTGCTGGCGCGACAGGCCGTCCGCCGAACGGATCAGCTCCAGCAGATGCCCGTGCGAGGTAGCCCCGCCCAGGCTTGCAGGCATTCTTTCAAGTGTCACGCCGGCCCCCTTTCTCCGGTCTACAAGCCTACTTCCTTACCGGGGCCCTCCAGGGGCTGGCCGGTTACGGCTGCGAGGTGAACGCCGGCAAGGTGGACGGCACCGAAGACCGGCTCGACGGCGAGGGGCTTGGCGGCAGCCAGCCCTTCCCCTGCCAGGTGGGCGTTCAGTGCTTCCACAAGCGCAGGCTGGTGGACGCCGAGGCCGCCGCCAAGAACCACCGGGCCAACCAGGGCGAGGCGCCTGGCAACCTGCAGGACCTGGTCCGCCAAATGCCAGCCGCCTTCCCGGATGATGCTCTGACTGAGCACATGGCCGTGGGCCGCCGCCTCGAAAACCACGCCGGACCGCTGGGCCCAGTAACGCCGGTCGTGGTTGGTGTGGAAGTGGCTGATCAGCTGTTCAGGATGTTCCAGCCCGCAATCGGACAACAGCAACCGTGTGAGCTCGTCCGGCGCAAGTCCCAGGTTGAACTGCCGGAGGCTGTGGCGGACAGCCTCCCGCCCGAACCAGTATCCGCTGCCTTCGTCGCCGAGCAGGTAACCCCAGCCGCCGCTCCTGGCCTCATCGCCGGCCTCGTTGGTTCCCCAAACGGCAGAGCCCGTGCCGGCGATCACTGCTATCCCTGCGTCCTGGCCCGCCGCTGCCAGGATGAGCCTGGTGTCATGGACAATTTCCACCTTGGCTCGGGGAGCATGCGGGGAGATGAGACTTTGGAGGTTCGCCGCGTCCTCCCTGGTGTCGATCCCACCGGCCCCGACATAGACTGCGTCAGCATCCAGGCCGCCAAGGGCAGACATGAGGTGCCCGACATTCGCAGCCGCTGTGGCCTGGTCAACGTTTTGCACGTTTGCACTGCCGGCCACCTCATTCCGGGTGACCCTGCCGCCGTCAATCCTGACACCATGGGTTTTCGAACCCCCGATATCCAGCCCCACGATCACCTTTTCTTGGAGTGCCGCTGCGGCCCGGCGACCGGTGGATTCCGCAGGTGCCTTCGGAACTGTGGCCACTGGGGCTTCTCTTGGATTTCGACGTGTCCCGCGGCAGGCCCGGCTCCCATCCATTCCAGGGCAGCAGCCGCGGTCCAGGCCTGGGCCAGGCTGCCCAAAGGTTCGCCGGTAAAGGGTTCGTAGTACTCCCCAAACTGCAGGTCAGCCAACTGTTGAAGCGAAGCCGATCGAAGCTGGCCATAGAGCCCGGCTTCGCCGTCCCTGGCAGAGGCCCAGCCAAGCAGGAGGTTGAGGAACGGCCAAATGGGCCCCCTCCAGTACGTCCGGGGTTTGAAGGCGCCGCTCGCAGGAGAAGTGGACGGCGGCAGCGGGAACCGGAGGTCCGGAAAGCCCATCCACCGCGGCCCCTGCAGCAGCTCGCGCTGGGCGGCCAGGAGGGCAGGGTCTCCGCCGGACACCAGTGGTGCGAAACCGGAGACGGTCTCGGTGCCGATCCACTGTCCGGCCAGCACGTCGTAGTCCCTCGCCAGGCCCGTTGCGGGATCCACAGTGGACGCCACTCCGGCCTGGAACCGGGCCGCCATCAGCCGCAGTTCCTCGGCTTCCGCGCCCCTTCCGATCTCCTCGGCGAGGTCTGCCAGTACTGCGCTGGAAGCGGCCAGGATGGCGGAGAAGAACACGTCGCGCACCCGGAAGTGGACCACTTGCTGGACAGCGGCGTCGTCGAAGTCCACGTCCGCCATCTGCTGGACCAGCCACAGGTACTTTGTGTACTCGGCATCGTCCGGCCGTTCGCTGGCGTCCCCCACGTGGAGGGTGTCCCGCCGTGTGAAGGGAGCGACGTCGCCCGGCACCACCCGTGCATACGGGCCGTCCCAGCGGGGGGAATTGTCGAAGCCGGATTCCCAGCCGTGGTGGATTTCAATGAGGCCCACACCGTCCGGGTCCCGGACCGTGGCGAGCCATCGGTGCCACGCGAGCCAGCCGTCAAAGGACTCGGCAAGAAACGCTTCCGCCGCCACCTGGTCGGCGCCGCCATTTTCCCGGCCGCGGTCAACGATGTGGCGAAGGGCGATAGCGTGCACCGGGGGCTGGCAGATTCCGCTGCTCTTCACACCTGGGGGCAGGGCTGCCGCGCCCGCCGTTCCCCACCGGTCGAAGCCGGGAAAGTAGCCGGTGTCGTTGTCGCTGAACACGATGTGGGGGATCATTCCGGTGGACCACTGGGCATTGAGCAAGGTCCGGAGTTCGGTGACGGCGCGTGGGACGCTGGTGCGGGCCAGGCCGATGGCTACGAATGCGGCATCCCAGCTCCACATGTGCGGGTAAAGGTTTGGTGCCGCGCTGGTCATGGTGCCGAGGTCATTGAGGCGCAGGACCTCAATGGCGGCGCCGCGGAGCTCTTCCATGGAAACGGACGTGACGGGGTTCAATTGGCCTCCAGTGCCATCGAGGTTTCGCGGTCGTAGACCCGCATGGTGTTCGGGGCGAAGCCCAGCCAGATCGTTTTGTGGGGTGCCGTCCGGAAAGTCGGCGGCGCCTGGACCTTCAGGGTGTGGCCATCCACTTCCACCGTGAGGAGGATGGTTGAGCCCATGGGTTCAACCACCAGGACCGTGGCGGCGACGTCGCCCGAGGACCGCTCGTTTCTGACCGTCACGTTTTCGGCCCGGACGCCCAACAGCACGTCCCTTCCGGCGAAGGACCTCAGGATGGACGGGGCCATAAGCTGCTGTTCGCCCAGGACCAGGGTGCCGCCGTCGTGGCTGACTGCGGCGTCCATGAAGTTCATGGGCGGAGATCCGATGAAGCCGCCCACGAAGCGGTCCGCCGGGGCATCGTAGACGTCCAGCGGGTCACCGAGCTGGGCGATGCGGCCCTTGCGCATCACGGCCACCTGGTCGCCGAGGGACAGGGCCTCACTCTGGTCGTGCGTGACGTAGACGGTGGTGGTGCCTAGGTCCTGGACGATTTTTTTCAGTTCCGAGCGGAAGGTCAGACGCAGCAGGGCGTCCAGGTTGGAGAGCGGCTCATCCATGAGCAGGACGTCGGCATCCATGACAATGGCCCGGGCCACCGCGACGCGCTGGCGCTGGCCGCCGGACAGGTTGGCGGGAAGCCGGTCCAGGTACGGGCCAAGCTGCAGTAGGTCTGCCGCCCATTGAACCTTGCGTTCGATTTCTTCAGCCGGGACTTTGGCCATGCGCAGCCCGAAACCGATGTTGTAGCGGACCTTGCGGTGGGGGAAAACGGCGTAGGACTGGAACACCATGGACAGGTTGCGCTTGTTGGGCGGCAGGTAGGTCACGTCACGGCCGCCGATGGCAATCGAACCCGAATCGGGGAGCTCGAGTCCGGCGATCATGCGCAGCAGGGTGGTCTTGCCGCAACCGGAGGGGCCCAGCAGGACGGTGAACTCACCGTCCTGGATCTGCAGGGACACATCATCGGTGGCCCGTTCGGATCCGCCCGGATAGGTCTTTACGAGGTTGGAGATCTGGATATCAGCCACG
Source organism: Arthrobacter sp. Hb9-2 (assembly GCF_059091165.1). Taxonomy (NCBI): domain Bacteria; kingdom Bacillati; phylum Actinomycetota; class Actinomycetes; order Micrococcales; family Micrococcaceae; genus Arthrobacter; species Arthrobacter sp. Hb9-2. The sequence continues at coordinate 43,656 of NZ_JBNHGJ010000008.1, forward strand.
ATCGGCTCCTTCTGAAGTGCGGTGATAGGTCGGGCGGACCTAGCGGATGGTTGAGCCCCACATGTTGGTGAGGTAGCGGCGCATCAGCGCAATGAAGATGATGGACGGGATGACCAGCGCAAAGCCGCCGGCGAACCGGTAGGCGAGCGGTGAGTCGGACAGTGAGCTAAGCACCTGGGCCGGCAGTGTGCGGTGGTCCAGGGTCAGAATGGAGGCGCCCAGGACTTCGTTCCAGGACATAACGAAGGTGAAGATCGACGCCGCCGCCAGGCCCGGCAGTGCCATGGGCAGGACCACCCGTCCGAAGGCTCCGAGCGGCGTGCAGCCGAAGAGCCTGGCTGCCTCCTCCACGTCAATGGGAACGCTAAGGAAAACGCTGGCAGAGATGAGGATGGTGGTGGGCAGGGCAAGCGCGGTATGCAGCAGGATCACGGCGTACGTCGTGTCATAGATGTCCACCGTCAGGAAGAGCCTGGCCAGCGGAACGGACAGGACCACGATGGGAAGGGCGCGCGTGAAGAGCAGGAACAGCTGGTAGGGGTCTTTGCCCTTGAAGCTGTAGCGCGCGAGTGCATAACCGGCGGGAACCCCGATGATTGCGGCGAAGAGCAGTGTTCCCAGCCCAACGATCAGCGAGTTGCCCAGGGCCCCGAAGATGCCCGTGGACCCGAGGAACGCGTTGAGCGTCTCCACCGACAGGTTGGTGGGCAGCAGCGACAGCGGAAACTGGTTAAGGGAGTCCCTCGTGGACAGCGCCGCCAGCGAGATCAGGTAGATGGGGATCAGCATAAAAAGTGAGACGGCGATGCAGGCTGCCTGGAGCAGGAAGCGGTTGCGTTTCTGCCGGGCAATGGGTGTTGTGTCCACTGGTGTGCTGCTCATCGGAGGCCTCCCTGGTTTTTGTCGCGGAGTGCCCGCAGGTAGAAGATCGACGTCAGCATCGAGACGACGAGGATGACCAGTGCCAGCGCAGCGGCGACGTTGGGGTTCTGCAGGCCGGTGTACCAGCGGTAGGTCTCGCCCACTACAAGGGGGAAGTTTTGTCCGGTGAGGGCTTGCGCCACGGCGAAGGTTTGGAAGGCCAGGATTGTCCGGAGAATGAGGGCGACCTGAAGGCTGGGCTTGAGCAGCGGCAGGGTCACGTGCCGCAGCCGCTGCCAGAACGTGGCGCCGAAGACCTGGGCGGCTTCGTCGTAGTCCTTAGGAATGCCTTGCAGGCCGGCGACCACAATGATCAGCACCAGCGAGGTTGCCCGCCAGAGTTCAGCGATCAGGACGCACATAAACATGCTGGTCTGGTTGTCGTAGGCCAGCCAGGAACCGCCTTCAATGCCGAACAATGACAGGGCCGAGTTCAGGTAGCCGCGGTCGTTGAAGATAGCCAGCCAGACAAGCCCGGCTGCCAGGTCGCTCAGTGCCAGGGGGATGGCCCAGACGAAGAAGTGGACTTTGTGCAGCCGGGGATTGGTCCGCAGCATCAGGGCCATGCCGATCGCGAAAGCGAACTGCAGCGGAATCATCACCACGATGAGCAGCAGGGTGTTGCGCACGGCGGGCCAGAAGTAGGGGTCCTGGACCATCCGCGTGACGAAATCCAGGGTGAAGCCGTTTTCATCGCGGAAAGCCTGCAGGATTCCCTGGATGACAGGCCAGCCCAGGAGAAGCGCCATAAAGACCACCGAAGGGGCGATCAGCAGGACCGCGGGAGGTATCTTGCGCCGGCGGGGCGGAGCCAGCGTTCCGGCGGGAGTTGGTGGTGCCTCTACGGCCATTACGCTACCTCGCACTTCGTTGAGATCGGATCAGGTGCCCAGCACGGAACGTTAAGGCCCTGCAGGATGGTATTGAGCTGGGTTGCCTGGGTATCGAGGACCTGCTGGATCGGGCGGTTTTCCAGGCAGATTTGCTGGAAGCAGTTTTTGAAGACCTGGGATACTTCGCCTTCCTTCGCGCCCAGACCCACCGGGGGAAGGGCAAGGAGGGCGCCTTCTGATCGTTGCTGCCGCCGGACTGCCGCGGCTTCCAGGGCAATGGCGCCGGTCAGGTCTGACGGGAGTTCCGTCTGGACGACCGGGAAGAAAGCGTTGCTGCGCAGGGTCTCAATCTGGGACAGCGGTTCGGACAGGGCACGGATGGCTTTCTCTGCCAGGTCCCTTTCCTTGCCGTTCTTAGGCAGTGCGAGGCCGGCGATGATAAGCATGTAGCCGCGGCCCTTGGGGCCTCGCGGTGCGGGGACCATCAGCCACTCATCCGGGTTGTTGGCCGGTGCGTTCACCAGCCGCGCAACGTGGTCCCAGCCCACCAGGACTTCGCCACGTGCCAGTGGTTCCTGCATGTTGTCGAAGTTGGTGGAGGCCGGTGTCAGGGCAGACCACAGTTCCTGCATGTAGGTCCAGGCCGTGGCAGCGTCCTCGTTCCGGAAGGTAGTGATCTGGCCGCCGGTGAAGCTCGGCAACAGGAAGCCCTGGTAGAAGCGGTGGTGCAGGCCTTTGGGGCCTGCGGGCATGCCAAACACCGGACGTCCGGCTCCCTGTTTTGCCGCCTTCGCCCACGCAAGGAAACCCTCGTAGGTCAGATCGTTGACGTCCACTCCCGAGGGCAGCCATTCAAGGGCCTTTTTGTTGACGGCCACCACATACGTGGCCTGCATCCAGGGGACGTAGCGCGATGTGGAACCGCCCACTTTCGTCAGCTCGAGCATCTCCTTGGTGAAGCCGCGGCCGGACAGATCGCGGAGGAGGTTGTCCACGTCCTCCAGGGACTCCGCGAGCGGGGCAAGTTCACCGTGCAGCCCGCCAAGCAGGGAGGTCTTGACGTTACCGGCAGAAGCCTGGGTGCTGACGGTGGAAGAGAAGACGCCCGGATCCACGGAGTTATAGGCGACGGGTGCCTTCGCGAACTTCTTCAGCACTGCCTCGTATCGCTGCTTCTCCTCCACGGGCGTGAACTGGGTGGACAGGAAGCCGACGGTCCCTTCCCCGGCGGCCGCGCCGCTCGTGTCAAAGCCTGCGCACGAAGCCAGGAAGGGAGCCGACATAGCCGTTCCCAGTCCGGCCAAAAGGAGGCTTCTTCGGGACATTGCGGCGTGCTTGGGCTGGAAATACATGTCTTTCATTGACTGCTCCAATCGAGTGTGCGCCACTGCACAAACTTTCGTCTAAGCATTAGACATAAGCTCCAGCCTGTCAACCCCTTGGCGACGTCCGGGGCACGACCCGGGCACCACGAGGGACCTGCGGCTGGGCGCAAGAAAGCGACTGCAGGGGCGGGTCTTCGTGCAATAGCACCGGGCGGAGCCCGCCAAGCGGCACCGCGGGTTCGGGAAAGGCTGCATGCGGGCTCAGGTGTGACCCGGCTACCGTCCGGAGAAACCCTTCACGGCGTCCTCGATACTCAGGGGCTGCACGCTCGACGAGGTCGTGTCGCGAGGGACACCTCGTCGCCGCCTTTGAATGGGCCGAACCGGACTCCGAAGTAACCGAAAGTGCCGGGTAAAGCGCCTACCTGATCGATCCCGCCCAACGTCTGGCTACCACGGCCAGAGCCGAGCCGACTACTAGCTGTCCGCAGTTGGGGTCAATCCGGGTTATCCACGGCTGGAAATGGCAGCCACCGGGACAGCTCCCTCGGCAGCAGTAGCGGTGGAAAACCCATCAGGATTATCCCCGGCTGTGGGCAGCGGGCCCAGTCTTCGCCTGTGATTCACGCTGGTGAATGGCGGTCTCCTTGTGCCCTAAATGTCGCCCTCGCTGACCCTCCATGAGTGCAGAACCTGGTTCACGACGCCGACGGCTACACCGGCCGATCGAACTGGCTTTCTTAAGGTTCTAGGCCGATACAGACAGCAGGCGGATCAATAAGCCTTGGCTTCCCGAGGCCAACGGACAATGAGCCCCGAGCGCAGCTTCAGAACATTTCGGTCGGCGCAAAAAATGCGGTGCAGCTCCTTTCCGGGCCTTTAGAACTTGCGGCGGCCGTGGCTTTTACACTGCCTGCGACGATATCGAGCGTGCGGTCACCGTAAAGGCGAGGCGTAAGCCCTCTACTGCTGCCGGCAGCAGCAAACGCGCCGTGGAACTGGATCAGTTGGAGCAGCTTTCGGTGGCGGTCCCTGCATCAAGGCCTTACGCGAGAAGGCCCCGGTTCCTTATCGAAGATGTCGCCCCGGACTCCAGATGGCCGGAGCTGAGCCGGATGGGTATCCTACAGTCTTGCTCCCTGGGCCTCGAGCTGTGGGGCGAGGTGAACATGCGGAAACTTGGTCAGTCTCGAACGTCAAGGTCTATGGCGGCAACGTGGCCGAAAAAGGCTTCCCCCGGGCTCTTAGACCTGATAAGGGACTACAGCTATACCAACGTCTCCATGTCCTCCGGCAAGTCCGGCTCCAGCTACTCCCGCCAGGAGGTCGAAACCCGCATCCTCGGTGTCTCAAGCCTCGTTGGACTCAACAGCGGGCGCGTCGGCGGTCCTCGCCTCGGGTGCTGCGACTCTGGTCCGCAATATGCCTTGCTACAAGCGACCTCATAGGAAGTTGCTGAGGAATCCATCTTGAAGTACGGCACGCAGCCCGAAGTTGAGCCGGTATCGGTCTCAGCCGCGCCGGCCGCTAAACCCTAAATAACGGGGTAGGAGGATCTAAGGTCACCATCGACATCGGCAGAGTCTGGTTCCGAAGACGACGCAGACCACCACTTAAACGTCCTGTCGAGACACGCGGGCCGTTCTGCAAATGCGACATGCAAAACACCGAAACGCCAAAACCCTCAACCAAAGAAAGCCCGGAGGGCTGATTTCCCGTCGTCCGCAGACAGGGAACTTAGAGAACCATCTCAGTTTTAAGGGGAGAGCCGCCACGCTCATATGAGTATAGGAATCCGGCACTCGAAGAAAACGATGTGAAGGAAGCTCTGAACTCAGGAGGAGTAATCCAAGTAGCCCCTATTTTCAAAAGCAGGTACTCGTCCATATATAAATGTTGGGACACACCAACCTAGGCTAATGAGCATCGCAAGCGGCTCGGGCAGTGGTTACATCCGCCAGCTTGGGCAAATGAATATTACGCTCTCGTTTATTCCTAATAATTTTGGGCAAATGCCCCTGAGCCGTCTCCCTAATGGGCAGACGATAGTCCGACCGGACATTGAGGATTGCAACACATCATTACTATCTAGGGCAATAGCAGCACGCCTGTTTCAGGCAACTGCGAACACTCTCCGGGAGTTACCGTGATCTTCGAGATAAAGCTGCTGCATCGTGGCAGAAAAGATTAGGCCCGAGATCCTGGCACACCAGGACCTGCGCGTGTGGGAGTTGCCCCTTGCGTTTGGCGATCATTTGGCCGTTGAGTGCAAGGCCGCCCTGCGTCACGGAATGCACTTTATACAGCAGCGGGCGAGCTTTCGAATGGGCCGAATGACGAGATTCGCCGCGGTAGGAGCGTTCGGTACGGTCGTCAATTTGCTGGTCATGGCAGCGCTCCTACACGGCGTGTTCGAGATTAATTACGTAGTCGCGGCGGTCATTGCTGCAGAGATCTCGATCCTGCACAACTTCGTGCTCCAGGAGCGCTTCGTGTTCCGCGATCTGCGCGACGGAGTGAACTCTCTGCGTGGCCGCCTAATTCAGCACCTCCTGTTCAACAACGCCGAGGCGCTAATTCGTCTGCCGTTTCTTATCCTCTTGGTTGAGATGTTGTATGTCTGGCCCCTGCATGCCCAGGTGATCACGCTAGCCATAGCGTTTACCGCCCGATTCCTCTTCGCGAGCCGGGTGGTCTACCGTCCCACCCGCGTAGTCCGCCACCGCGCACTCCAACCCCGCTAAGGAGGTTTCCTTCTAAGGAGCGCATTTCCTTTGTTAGTCCGTCTATAGTTTGTCGAGTTCCGCAAACGGCGCATCGCGCTTGATCGTGTTTGTCCACCAATGCCGGAATGGCACGGACCCATGCAGCAGAACGGAAGGTTAGGAACCCCATTGTCAATTCGCCGCAGACCCAATGCGTAATTCCCCTGAGGCCGGTGTGGCGCATGTGAATGAGGGGATCTTGATTTTTTCGCGTTTGTTTCAGCGCCATGTTATTTGGATGGTGCGACGTCTTCTGACTTGCGCTACGTTTGCCGGTACGTTTATTGTCGGTGCACTCCTTGTAAGTAGTGCAATCAGCGCAAGCGCGCAAGGCACCCCGGACTCTCCTGCCGGCGCTCGTACCGTTTCTGCTTTCAGCGGCCAAAGTGAGCAGCACATAACCATTCCTTTGGTGCCAGGACTCCAACCCCGGGCGGTTAAGGGCACGATATCTGTTACGGGGCGTGCCGAGGGCCTCGTGCGAGTGACAGTTCCCGGGGGCGTGCTTCTCGAGGCCCCAGCTGCTTCAACGGTGACACTAGATGCCGTGCTCGCAGCCGCTAATGTCTCCGATCAGCATTTGGTGCTTGGCCTGCAGTACGTCCCAGGCCCAGGTGCCGCATGCGGCGACCCTTCCTCTGTGGCGACTTTGGGCGCTATATCGATAGTTTCTGATGGCAGCGAGGTGCTGCCGACCACGGTGGCGGAGTTCCTTGCCCCGGGGGTGCCCGCAATCCTGCTACCCGTCCCGGATGATCCTAATGAGGACGTTTCTGTCGGAATTCTTGCAGTCGCCGCAGCCATGGCGCACCGCTACCCGGATGCGCAGATACTGGCCGTTCCGGACTCAGAGCTCCCTACTCAAGTAGCGAGCCTTCCAGCAGGGTCCCGCACCATCCGCGTTGCCTCAGAAGACGGGAACGTAAGCACAAGCGTGTCAGCCGCGGACGGTCGGCCAACTTTGACGCTCGCTGGCCACGGGAACGAACTTCGCGCAGCAGGCCTGGCACTGGCAAGCGACACGGCGGCATTGGCCGATGCTTCGGCGGTCTCCAACATGACCATGTCTCTTCAGGCTGCACCCCGCCTCGAACAGTCGCTGCAAGCACTGGGAGCGTCAAACATGAAGCTTGCCGGCCACGGCACGCAGGAAACGTATCTTGGCATTAGCCAGTCACGCTTCGGCGGTCCAGTATCGTCCTGGTCCGTCCTCCTTAAAGGCACCCACACTGCCATACCGGCAGGAGGGCAGGCAGCACTTACGGTCTACTGGAACGACCATATAGTGAGCTCCCGCATACTTGAGGGTGACAGATTCGAAGTCAAGGCAGACGTGCCGGCGGGAAAGGTCCAAGCGAGAAACGGGATGAGGCTCAGGCTCACGGCCTTGCCCTCCAACGGCAACTGCACAGGAGGCAGCACCCTGCCAATGGAAATGACGCTGGACACCACCGAAAGCACCGTAAGCGGTGTGCGCGGGCACTCCGTAGCCCCAGGATTTGAGCGTTTTCCGCAAGTACTTGGCCACCGCTTACCCGTAGCATACGACGGCGGCGCTTCAACTCAGGCAAATACCATCAACGCTGCGCTGCTGGTTGCTACCCTGCAGCGCCAGGCCTCCGAGCTGCTTGACGTGCTCAAGGTAGATGCGGGGGCCCTGCTGGGGTCGAGTGATTCCGGTCTGCTGGTGGGTGCTACGGCAGACACGGCGAACCAGCTATCGGCGCCGCTCCGTCTCTCTGGGTTCCGCACAGTAAGCGCTGGAAACCTGCAGTACGGTGTTGAAGCAAGCGCGCCGTTCGGAGTTTTGGAGGCATTCGAGCACAACGGACGCAACATTCTCATGCTGGGGGCGTGGGTTCCGGACCGGGATCCCAACTCCAGCCACACCCTGCAGCGATCCCTGGCTGCCTACGTACACCAACAAGACGGTGGCTGGGCAGCCCTGTCGCGGAACCTGCTTCTGACCCAAAGTGGGGGCAAGCCAGTGATGCTGGACAGCACGGCCGTGGTCCCGCAACAGGAAGTGGCGGACAGCTACCGTCCTTACGGGCTGTGGTTGGCTGTTGTCGTAGCTGTCCTTGCGTTGGCGCTGTTTCTGCGGCACTGGTTGATGCGCCGACACCGCAAGCAAGCCCATACCTTCGCAGAAGCAACGGAGCGCGCAGCGGCGGACGACCGTGACAACTGACACGTTGGCGCGCGTGCAATCGGTCCCCGCAGCAGCATTGACGCATGCCCTAAAAACCTGGGATCTTATGGCGGCTCCTGTATCGGGGCGCCGAATTCCCGGAACAGCCACCGTTGCCATGATTGCGGCAGTTGTGGGGTATGCCGCCTGCCTTTACACGACCGGCCAGGGCACCAACCTGGACTATCCCGACCCTCAAAGCCATCTAACCATCGCCCGACGAGTATTCGACAGCAAGGCCCCCGGCTTTGAACAGCTGGGGACGGTATGGCTTCCCATGCCGCACATACTCCTGATGCCCTTCGTTATAAACCTGTGGATGTTCAAAACAGGATGGGGGGCGTGCATCCTCGGAATACTGGCTTTGTCCGCGTCCGCTTCGGCTCTCTACCGCATCACCGCCCGGCTTGGCTTCAACCGTGGGGGCCGCATCGCCAGCGTTCTGGTCCTATTGGCGAATCCTGCAGTGCTGTACGTCTACACCACCGCCCTCACCGAACCTGTACTGATCATGTGCCTCGTGGCGGGAATGGCCGGCCTCGCGCACTGGGCCACAAGCAGACGCCGGATGAGTGCCGGTGAACTTGCAGTCTTTGCAGGCATCCCTTCAGGGGCAGCTGTCCTTTCCCGTTATGAGGGATGGGCGTTGGTGCTGACAGGCAGTGCGTTTGTACTCGTGGTAGCCATGCGCCGCTCAGGGAGCTGGCGTGAGGCCCTAACCATGGCTGGGAGCTACGCCATGGTTCCCGTCGGGGCGGTCCTGTGGTGGCTTGCTTACAACTGGGCCATCTATGGCAAACCGCTGGAGTTCATGTTCGGCGAGTACTCCGCTTATGCCCAGCAGAGGGCGATGACCGAGGGTGGCATGGTGACCACCAAAGGTAACCTCGGCATGACCCTGTGGACTTTTCACTGGTCGTTGCTGGAAACAGTGGGCTGGGTAACTCTCGTTTTGGCGGCCTGCGGAGCGTTCGTGCTTGTCCTTAAACACGGCTTGGGCAATATGACGCTGCTCGTTGCAGTGACTGGTAGCGCCTATGCCTTCGGCCTGGCGAGCCTATATTTAGGGCAGACCGTGATGTACAACGACCACTCTCTGCCACCGGGCTGGTGGAACAACCGGTTCGCCCTCACGGCGGTTCCCTTTCTCGCGGTACTTGCTGCCGCCTTCGTGAGCTGGATCACGAGGCCCCGATCGTTGCGACCTTGGGCGCTCAGCGGCCTGGTGATAGCACTGCTGCTTCAAAACCTCTGGTGGAGTGAGGACCCGGTTGGCCGCCTGGCAGTTTTAGCCGAGGGCAGGCTGTTCGCGCAGTCCACCCAAAATTCGTCTGAAGCAGCAAGATGGCTGCAAGCCAACTATACGAGTGGTGGAATCCTCATGGATGAGAGCGCAGGCGGAAACGCTGTGCTGCCGGTTATGGGTATCCCGCTTCACCACTTTTACAACCGCGCCTCCGGAGATCATTTCGCACCAGCCCTTTTTGATCCCGCCCTTCATGCGGAGTGGGTGTTTGTCAACGTCGAAGCCAGCCGTGGAGCCTCCTATACCGGGCCGAGGGACATGGTTTACGAGGCAATCAGCCAGAACCCATCCTTCGGCACAAGGTATGCCCTCGCATTTTCTACGCCCACGCACCGGATTTATCAGAGGACAGTGGATTGATGTCCCGCAAGCCTGTTGACGCAGCTGAAGGGCTTGAACAGGCCCTTGGCCGAGATCTTCTTGAAAAAAGGCTGATTACACCTGAGCAGCTCGAGCGTGCACGAGAGAACGCGCGAAGGGAAGGCGGGCCGCTGGGACGCCAGATTATTTTGGAAACCGGCCTCAACCGGCTCCATGTTTACACGGCTCTGGCCCGGCAGTGGGATAGCCCGCTCATTGACCTCGTCGCCAATCCGCCCGACGAAGCGCTAGTCAAAACATTGCCCTTGAACGTTGTTATTGAGCTGGACTGGATACCGTGGCGTTTAGAGGACGGCGTCCTGACCGTGGCAACGACAGTTGAACCTTCCGCCCAGATAACTGCTGAAGCGACCCGGCGCTTTGGGGCCAAAAAGATCCTGTTCAGAACTACAACAGACTGGGACATCACTCAGGCCGTCCAGCGAGCATTTCGCCGAGAACTCCTGTATGAATCGGCCGACCGGCTCGCCGAGGAGCGCCCAGGTGACTCTGCCCGCACGGCCCTCACCTGGTGGCAATTGCTGCTCCTTGCCGTCCTGTTCGCGGCGATCGCGGCTTCCTTTGCAGTATCTGTCCAAGGCGCTGTCATCGCCTTGCTGACTGCCGCCAACTTCGTCTTCCTGGTAAACATCGCCTTCAAGACCCTAGCCAGTCTCCGGCAACCCTTCGATTTCCTGTACGACCGGGCCGCCGCAAAAGAACGTGAACGCGAACTGCGCAGCCGAGGTCTTTCGCTCTGCAGAGAACGCATAGCGGATGCCGACCTGCCCGTTTACACCGTCCTCATCCCCGTTTTCCGTGAGGCCAACATCATCGACAAGCTATTGACGAACCTGGCCCGGCTCGACTACCCGCGCTCCAAACTGGACGTGCTGGTATTGCTGGAAGAAGACGACACTGAGACGATTGCAGCCGCCAAAAACTCGCGGCCACCGGAATACGTACGCATCCTTGTTGTGCCTCGAGGGGTACCACAAACCAAACCCAGAGCCTGTAATTACGGTCTTATCTTCGCGCGGGGGAAATACGTTGTGATCTACGATGCCGAGGATCGCCCGGATCCGGGGCAACTACGCGCTGCCGTCTCCGCTTTCCATGACGACGAGTTTGACCGGACCTACCTCTCCCCGCGCCGGAAACGGCTGATATGCGTCCAGGCAGCCCTGAACTACTTCAACGCGGACCAAAACGTTCTGACGCGCTTGTTTGCCATCGAATACACCCACTGGTTCGACTCCATGCTCCCCGGGCTTGAAAGATCAGGCATTCCGCTCCCTTTGGGGGGAACGTCAAACCACTTCGTCACTACGCTCCTGAAAGAGATCGGCGCCTGGGATCCTTGGAACGTCACGGAAGATGCAGATCTGGGCCTGAGGGCTGCTGTCGAAGGCTACCGAGTGGGGGTGATAGATTCCACCACTTGGGAGGAAGCCTGCTCCCAAGTACCCGCATGGATCAGACAACGCACTCGATGGATCAAAGGCTATATGTTGACCGCCGCCGTCAATACCCGAAACTCCATCCGCTACGTGCAGTGCACGGGATTGGCAGGTTCGATAGGGTTTCTGGGCCTCATCCTGGGAACACCCCTTGCGTTTCTTGCTTACCCCTTGGTCTTGGGCTTCACTGTCGTGACTTATATCGGATACCAATTCGTCGGCCTCGTCCTGCCGGGTTGGCTCCTGGTGGGCGGCACCCTGTCCATGTTGTTCGGCAACGCCATGATGATTTCTGTATCAGGGATAGTCACGTGGCGAAGACACGGCTGGAGGGTCGCGATCTTCGCCCTCCTCAATCCGGTTTACTGGATCCTGCACTCCGTTGCTGCATGGCGTGCAGCATGGCAAATGCTTTCAAGTCCTCATAACTGGGAAAAAACACCTCACGGACTTGAGGTCAAATTCCACGAGGACGAAGGTGGAACGGCCAGCACAGCGAAGTTCTCGCTGCTTAGCTAAAGCATCACGTCCTCAATAGGCGCGCATACTCAGTCTAAGAGCATGGTTTGCAATAACAGTGGACGTCGGACTGGGATGGACAACCTGATAACCATCTTCCAACGTGGGCGTTCTGCCGGCATCCGTCTTTACGGCTAAGACCCAAAACTGCGTGCCTGCGAAACCTGAATCTTCTGCCGATACTAACCATTCTTCATATGCGGAGTCTCTTGCATCAGACGATGGAATACCGGTATCAGTGTCGATTTTCAGACCAAACTCTTCCAAAACAACTGGTTTACCCACCTGTCGGCCCAAAGCTGCGTGGTCGGCAATCCATTGCTTGCCCCATGCAACGGGATCTATCCCGAAAGCGGACGATTGGTTCCAGTTTTGAGGATAGAGATGCACAGTTGCGTAGTCGATGGCACTCAACGCAGTCAGAGCCGGCCATCTGTTTCCTTCGCTGGCACTGTAGGGGTAGCCTTTGTCTCCCAGCTCTGGCAACCCAAAACCTTCATCGCCGACCGCGACCAGCTGATGCGGTGCAAGGACCTTGATATACGTGCTCACATCGTCAGCCCACGCATAAATTCCGTGACCAGACTGGTCCGAGCGGTTCCTGGGTTCGTTAGCCAACTCCCACGCCATAATTGTTGAGTCCTCGCTGTACCGCAAACCCGTGTAACGGTTGGTTCGCGTAATGACGTGTTTGACATAAGCCATGAAACAGGCACGAATCGACGGGTCTGTGTAGAAACGGTCGTGGTGAAGGTTTTCGGCGTACGAATCGTCAGGAAGACCGAGATACCAAGCAACGTACTGCTGCATACCTCCGAAATCGGGCCAATTATTGACCAGGGGAAGAACCAACTTCAGACCCAGTTCACCTGCCCTGAATACTGTGTAGTCGAGCGAGTCGAAGGCATCCTCCGGGTACACGAAAGGGGCGGGTTGGAGTGCCATGTCCCGGTCCGGACCGTCGTTGAAGGCCCAACACCGCACGACACTCAAACCCATTGCAGCGGCGGTGTGGAGGACTTCGTCGATAACCTCGTGCGGGCTTCCCTGCAGGTAGTAGCAGTTCGTTCCCGCGAACCGCCAAGGATCACCATTGCGTATGAACTGTCCTCCGGTGACACTAACGAAGCGCTCCCGGTCCCCACGCCCGCTGCTCGTTGATGCGGAAGCACCCACGGCAGCCGCGAGGACTGCACCGATAGCAGTTCCCAACATTTGCCGACGAGATGACTTAGGCCCTCCAGCGAGAGACCTTCCAGGCGTTTGCGCCTTGCTCTTCTTCATGCTTGGAGCTCACACACCTTGTCCACGTGGGTACCACGCTACAACTGACGCAGTAGGCTGCACAGATCTCACATAAGTCGATATCACTTGGTGTCGGTATGCAAGTATCAGGTGCTCAGGCTTTTCAGACCCGGGCCGCGTAAGGCGCTGCTTTTTCGCCATTGTGTCAGGTTCAAGTCTTAGACCCTTTGAGGAAAGGCGTAAAGGAGCCTTCTTTGGATTCTATTATGACGGTGTTCCGGGTGGGTGCCTGACGGCAGGTTGGAGTGTGCCCAGTCGGACGACACGCCTCAGAAAGCACGATTAGTTCGAAATCGAATATGCACGCTTACCAGTAACGGCAAGAGCGGCGGCTCGGTGCGGGAGAGGGTTCCCGCTGGCTTGGCGTCGCGCAGGTACTGGTAGAACGTTTCCCTGCTGATCCCATAGTCGCAGGCAAGGATGACTGCCGGCCCGCTGGATCAGCTGCTCGGCTGCCTGTACCGGCGTCACGATCTTTATCGCACTCTGTATGCACCGCGAATTCGCCGAAGGGCGCAGGACTGTGGGCATGAGGTTGGCCATGGGGAAGTCCTCGCCAGTGAAGGCCAGGCTGTCTTTGACGAACTTCACCCGCACCCCTGCGGGTGAGGGCTTGGACGAGGGCACGCAGGCCGTCATCGACGGAGCGGATCAGTTTCGCACGGAGTCAGGGGATGCCTGCCGGCATCCCCTGACTCCGTTCTATTCGCCGCCGGCTTCGTCTTCAAGCTCCTCGAGCACGTCGGCGGCGTCCCGGTTGCCTCGCGCCGCCAACCGGCGGAGCTCATCGAGGTCGCCCATCTCGGCGGCCGTTTCCACCAGTTGGTCCGCCGCGTCGCGGCTGCCGGCACCAGCCAGCTGCCGGAGTTCGTCCAGGTCCCCCCCGGTCGGCGGCACGCTCAATCAGTTCGTCGACGGCGTCGGACTTGCCGCGGGCCGCCCGCTGCCGCAGGGCCTCAAGCTCAGGATCGGGTGTCTGCACGCTCCCACTATGGGCTCCCGCGTCATACACGTCCAGAGCAGGCAAGCCCACTTAAGCGGGAGGCGTCAGTACAGGAAGATGTCGATCCATTCGCGGTTGTGGGCATGGATGAGGACCAGGAACAGCACGAAGTCGAACAGCAGGTGGACGCTGACGATGTAGGACAGCGACTTCGTAATCGTGAAGAGCCTCGCTTGGAGCAGGGCAAACGGGAAGATGAAAAACGGCGCCCAGGAGTGGAATCCCAGCTCCCACAGGAATGACGTGAAAAGCACTGCCTGCAGCAGGTTGGCCTGCCAGTCCGGAAGGTGCCGGCGCAGGAGCGTGAACGCCGTGCAGATAAAAAACAGCTCGTCCCAGATCCCCAGCACATTGGTACCCAAAAAGAGCCGGGCGATGCCCTCCGGATCGCTGACGGCCGGCCAGTTGTTGTAGACGCCGGTCCGGATCATGTAGACGGGCATCAGGGCGTACCCGATCAGCAGGACTGCGGGCAGGTACCATTTTTCGGCCCTGGTCCATGGCTGGCCGGTCCGGACGGGGAAGCGGATGGCGTGGTCCCCGGTGACAAACCGCGAAACCGCATAGGGGATGCCGACGGCCAGGATCATCGCGGTACCCATCACGGCCATGTGCTCGGTGCTGATGTCAGTGGTGATGGGAACCAGGCTCATGGCGGTCAGGCCCACGGCAATCAGCGCCAGGTCAATAACAAGGCTGCGGCTGATGATCCCGGCCAGCACCAGGGCGGCAGCCAGGAGGAGGAAGCCCGGGACGCGGTCCTCCCGGGCAAACAGCAGAAAGCCCGACGCCGACACCATCACTGCCGGGACCAGGCTCAGTGACGTGCGGCGCAGGTCAGCGGGGCCGGCGTCGCGCACGTGGGCTTGCGCCGCAGATTGCTGCTTCACAGCGTCGCCAGGAGTCCGGCCGCCTCGTCGAGCGCGCCGGGGACGAGGGAGTAGTAGGCCCAGGTGCCACGCTTTTCGCGGTTGAGCAGGCCGGCGTCCACCAGGATTTTCAGGTGGTGGGAGACCGTGGGCTGGCCGAGGTCCAGCGGCTCGGTAAGGTCGCACACACAGGCTTCGCCTGATTCCCCCGCTTTGACGATCGACAGCAGGCGGAGCCGGTTCGGATCGGCCAGCGCCTTGAAAACCAGTGCCCTCTGCTGGGCCTCCTTGGCGCTGAGGGCCGGCTTCCCGGACGGCGCACAGCAGGAGCCGTCCACCTCGGGTTCGAGAATTTGCAGGGAGGTCATGCACCCCATTATGCAACAGATTGACATCCGTCGATATAGGCGGGCATACTTCACATATCGAAGTTCATCGATTTATCAAGTCCGCGCAGGAGAACCGTGAGTGCAGGAATTCGAAGCCTCTGGTAGCCGCACAGCACCGGATGCCCAGTAGCCTTTTCCCAAACGCCTGAAGCAAAGGAATCCGCCGTGACTATTACCTCGAACACCCAGCACGCCGCCACGGAGCAGTTGATCATTATCGGTTCCGGCCCGGCCGGGTACACTGCGGCGATCTACGCTGCCCGGGCGGGCCTGGAGCCGCTGGTGCTGGCCGGGTCCGTGACGGCAGGCGGTGCGCTGATGAACACCACCGAGGTGGAGAATTTCCCCGGCTTCCCGGGCGGGATCCAGGGGCCGGAGCTGATGGACGGGCTGCAGGAGCAGGCTGAGAAGTTCGGCGCGAAAGTAGTGTTCGACGACGTCACGGAGGTTGCGCTGGCCGGTCACCTGAAGACGGTGGTCACCGGCGGCGGCGAAACCCACCGTGCCCCGGCGGTCATCCTTGCCACCGGTTCCGCGTACAAGGAACTCGGGCTGCCGGAGGAGAAGAAGTTCAGCGGCCATGGCGTGTCCTGGTGTGCCACCTGCGACGGGTTCTTTTTCCGGGAACAGGACATCATCGTGGTGGGCGGCGGGGACTCGGCCATGGAGGAAGCGATGTTCCTGACCCGGTTCGGGAAGTCCGTGACCGTCGTCGTACGCAAGGGCGAGTTGCGCGCCTCACGGATCATGGCGCAGCGGGCCAAGGACAACCCCAAGATCAATTTCGCCTGGAACTCTGCCGTCACGGCCATCCATGGTGACGGCAAGGTCTCCGGGGTGACGCTGACGGATACACGCACGGGTGAGACCCGGCGCCAGGACGCCACGGGGATTTTTGTTGCGATCGGCCACGTGCCGCGCACCGAACTGCTGACCGGGCAGGTGGACCTCGACGAGGACGGCTACATCAAGGTCGATTCGCCCACCACCGTCACCAACCTCTCCGGCGTGTTTGCCTGCGGCGACGCGGTAGACCACCGGTACCGCCAGGCCATCACCGCCGCCGGCACGGGCTGCGCCGCTGCCCTGGACGCCGAACGCTACCTCGCCGCGCTGGAGGATGCGGACAGCATCGCCACCGCCCTGGTCGAGGAACCAACCCACAGCTAGGACCCGGAACAGGGGGGAGGGGGTGAGCGGAATGACGACAGGATGCTGCGGCGACTCCGGTTGCTGCGACGACGATCAGGACTGCTGCTAGCAGCCCTCCCTCCTCCCAACCGGGTAGCGCCGCGCGTCGTTATGAGCTGCCAGAAGGACCCCTAGCGTCACCCGGTTGGGCCGCCGAGCGCCAAACCTACGGATGAGACAGAGGAAAAGCATGGAATCAACAAAGGCCCTTCCCGTTGCCGTGATCGGCGCCGGCCCCGTAGGGCTGGCCGCCGCGGCCCACCTGCTGGAGCGCGGCCTGGAGCCGCTGGTCTTCGAAGCTGGCCCGACGGCGGCCACGGCCATTGACCGGTGGCGCCACATCCGCTTGTTCTCACCGTGGCGGTTCAACCTCGACGCCGCCGCCCTCCGCCTGCTCGAGGCCAACGGTTGGCAGGCTCCCCGACTTACAGCTTTGCCCTACGGCGGCGAGCTGGTGGACAACTACCTCACCCCGCTGGCGGCGCTGCCGGAGATTTCCTCCCGGCTGCAGACGGGCGCCCGCGTTGCGGCCATCGGCAGGCAGGGCCTGGACAAAACCCACGTACGCAACCGCGACACTGCGCCGTTCCTGGTCCGGGTGGAGCACGCAGACGGCGAAACCCGCGATCATTCTGTGGCGGCAGTCATCGATGCGTCCGGCACCTGGTCGAGCCGCAACCCGCTGGGCGCATCCGGGCTGCCCGCGCTCGGCGAGGACGCGGCGGGAGACCGGATCTCAGAACCGCTGCCCGACGTCACGGGACGGGACAGGGCAGACTTCGCGGGGCGCCGGGTCCTGGTGGTGGGAGCCGGGCACTCCGCTGCCAACACCCTCATCAGCCTGGCCGAGCTCGCGAAGGACGAACCAAAGACCAGGATTCTCTGGGCCGTACGGGGAGCCTCCGCAGAGAAGGTCTACGGCGGCGGTGACGCGGACGGCCTGCCGGCGCGGGGACAACTCGGCGCCCGGGTGCGGCGCCTGGTGGAGGCCGGCAGGATCGAACTTTTGACGGGCTTTGGTATCGCCGCTTTGAACGACGCACCCGCGGGGGTCAGCGTGCACGCCGTGGACGGCCGCATTGTGGAGGCAGACATCGTTATTCCCTGCACCGGCTTCCGCCCGGACCTGGCGATCCTGCGGGAACTCCGGCTGGACCTGGATCCTGCCGTGGAAGCTCCCCAACAGCTGGGCCCGCTGATCGATCCGGAGTTCCACTCCTGCGGCACCGTTCCGCCGCACGGCGCAAAGCTGCTGGCCCACCCGGACAAGAACTTTTTCATTGTGGGCATGAAGTCCTACGGCCGGGCGCCCACGTTTCTCCTCGCTACGGGTTACGAGCAGGTCCGGTCCGTGGTGGCTGCCTTGGCCGGAGACCGCGAAGCCGCGGACCAAGTCCAGCTCGAACTCCCGGAAACGGGAGTGTGTTCCACTGACGCCAGCAGCAGGTGTGACGTTCCTGCCCCGGCCGCTGCTCCTGCGGACGGGGAGGGCGCCTGCTGTGCAGCCCCGGAGCCGGCGCTGGTGGGCTTCCCCACCGGGCTGTCCCATGGCCGCTCGGCCAGCAACTGAAACACCGCAAAAGCGGGAAAGCGGGCGACGCCGGAACCTCCCGCCGTCGCCCGCTTTTCCCTAAGGGGTGGTGGACCTACACGGAGGCCAGCGCGCGGTCTTCGCCGCGCACGCTCAGCGTAAAGGTGTTGGGTCCGCTGCAGGTAACGGCGATGCGGCAGGTGGTGGTGTTATGGCGCGCGGAAAGGTCGCTGACCGCGGTGTCCAAGGTGTGGTGGAGGGCCGACCGGTCCCAGATCTTCAGGGTCACGGAGTCATTGGCATCGAACGTCATTATTCAACTTCCATTTCATGCGGTTGGCGGCCCGGAGTCTTCATTGCCCGGACCGTGTCCTCGTCGGTGAGGACGGACTGCAGGTGGGAAAGCGCATTCCCGTACTTCCATGGTGCAGGTTGCTGCGGGGATTGGCAACCGTAGCGGGGCTGATGTGATCAAGCACACGGGACTGCCGGGAGTGTTGTCCGGAAGCCACAGACCCTGCTTTTCCATGGTGCCCGGAGCCGGGTGCGAGTCACAACCAATATGCGAATTGTTGCAGGTGAGACTCGTCACCTTCCGGTAGCGGGGGGAGGCGGCGCTACTCGTCGAAGTAGGTGACGATCTGCTGCTCGCCCGAAATGGACCTGATGACGGAAGCCGCTACATCCCGAAGCTCGATGTTGCGGGTGTTGGAGACCCTGGTGAGGATCTGGAATGCAGTGTCGCGGCTGCACCTGTTTTCGGCCATAATTGCGCCAACCGCCATGTCGATGACGGCGCGGGACTGCATGGCCGACGCGAGGTCGCTCCTGGCCTCGCTGAGCTGCGTGAGGCGAAGCACCAGCCGCACCGAACTTGCGGCCTGGCTGGCGAAGGCTTCCACGGTGGACACATCGTCCTCGGAAAATCCATTGCTCCGGCCGGAGTAGAGGTTGAGGACCGCTTCTGCCTCGCCGGCCAGGTCCAGCGGTACCGCAAGGATAGAGGAAACGCCACGCTCCCTGGCGACCTTCAGGTACGGAGCCCAGCGCCCCTCGGTGGCAAGATCCGATACCAGGACAGTGGTTCCGGCCCGGAGCGCCGTCAGGCAGGGTCCGTCCCCGCACCCGTTCTGCAACTCGTCCAAGGCATGGGCTGCCGCGTCGCTGCTGGCTACTGCTTCGGCTCTCTTGCGCCGGATGACAGTGACTCCCGAATGGATGCGGTTGTCAGGGGAGGACAGCCTTGAAGAGGCAATCACCGCTAAGTCCGTAAGGAAGCCGACGACATCCCGGCTGTCCAGGACCAGTTCCTGCAGCCACATCTCCCCATCCGGAGGTCTACTGTTCTGGGCCACTAGCCCTCGATCCTCGATGCGAAATGGCCTCGGCCACTCGTTGACCGGGGTATTCAACCTCTGGATTTCCCCGTCATCCCGAAATCTCCTGCTACTGACACTACGCTCGTGCAAGTTCTATTGATACGCCCGGTCCTTCTGCCTTCATCGTCCGGCCCGGTTGGCTGTCCGCCGCGGGCGTCCAGGCTTTCCAGTACTACGGGTGCTTAACGCTGCTGGACAGCAGGGCGGCGAGTGCGTAGATTCTAAGTGGCGGGCGCCACATGACTGGGACGCTCCCCCTCCGGGGCACGTGCAGGGCCAGCAGGAGGAACCGCTGTAGCAACACGGCGGATGGATGCACACAGCGAAAGAGAGCCATCATGGCTGCCTCGCATTTCTCAACCTTTCTTGCCGAAGCCACAGTTCCCGAATTCGACACGGACTGTCCTATGTCCGCCGACTGCCTTTACGGCCTATATGTCAGCTGGTGCTTCCTTCACGGCCTGGAAGCGAAACCGGACATTACCTTCCGCGCGGCAATGCACCGGGCCGGCGTAGACGTTCATGACAGCAGGCTCCGGATGGTTGGTCCGGCAGCTGCCGACTACATTCTGTCCAGCTACCCCGCTGCGGCCTGACCATGTCGATCCATCCCGAGGGTCCCAACAACGGCGTTAGGGGGGAGCAGGCTGAGGACTATCCCCTCATCTGCACCAAGTGCGGATCGGACCGCCACTTGGCCCTGCACTCCATCGCGGCGCTCACCCCTCCTGCCAGCGATTCCGTGGAAGTGGGTTACTCCTGCAGGACGTGTAGGAACCATTACCTCCACCGGGCGGGCGTTGTTGCTGTTGCCGCAGTCCTGAACCGGGTCCGGAGCCCGGAGGACGTGCTCTCCTTCGGTGGGCACTACATCCACTGCGGGCAGCCCATGCAGAAGACGGGCTCGGAACTCCGCCGCCTTTATGCGCCTGCCACTACTGACCAGGACCTGGCAGACGCCTTGGATGTATACCTCACAACGCAGGTACTGCACTGTCCATGCGGTTTCCAGATTGAGCTGCCTGAATAGGCCTTCGGCTCTCGTCTCGAGAAGTATCCGTTCGGCATAAAGTTAATCGGGATGGAGGTCCCCCTGCTTCATGTAGGTCAACAGGCGCCTCTTTCGTGGGCCGGGACATAGGATAGGCCCATGTCGAATTCATCTGGGAGCGAGCCTGCGGCGCAGCTCCAGAGCATCCTGGTGGGCACGGAAGATGCAACTGAATTTCTCTCCGGGCTCTCCAAGCTGGCCGCCGCGGCGGTATCCGAGGCGGCCGGCGACGAGGTCGAATGCGCAGTTACCGTCAAGCTGAGGCGCAAGCCCTCTACTGCCGCGGGGAGCAGCGAACGCGCGATCGAGCTGGATCAGCTGGAGCAGGCGGTGGGTGACGGTCCCTGTATCAAGGCACTCAGGGACATGTCCCCCGTGATCATCGACGACGTCGCGACGGATCTGAGGTGGCCGGAGCTGAGCCGGAAATTCGCCGAGGCGGGCGTCTATAGCTCCCTGGGCGTACCACTGGAGATCAGTGACGGAGCCAGCGCGGCACTGAACTTTTTTGCTTCCAAGCCCGGTGCCTTCACCCCAAATGTCTACGACAAGGCCCTGGGCTTTGCTGCGGCCGCCCACAGCACACTCCAACTGTCTATCCGCATCAAATCGGCGCAAAGCCGTGCGGATGACCTGGAGGCAGCCATGGAAAGCCGGACCGCCATCAACCTGGCGTGCGGTGTGATCATGGCGCAGAACAGGTGCTCCCAGTCGGAAGCGATGGAGATTCTGACAAAGGTCTCCAGTAACCGCAACCGCAAGCTGCGTGATGTCGCAACCGAACTGATCGAACAGCTGTCCGGCACCAGCATCCAGACGCACTTCGACTAGTCAGCCACTCAGGCGGTGCTGGCTCAGTTGCCCTGCGAGCGGAGGGAAATGCCGCAGCCTGTGCCGGTCCTGCGGATATCCCAGCAGTGGCCGCTGCCGATCACCTCGAACTCCACGTCGCCGGCGTTGGGCAGGACAAGCGCCGTGTTCTCGTCCACCGCCACGGCCCTGTCCACGAACCCCGCGGCGACGGCACCGACGGCCCTGCTGAGGGTCCCGGCCTGGGCTGCGTGGACGTCCACGGCGAATGGAACGAGCCCCAGTCCGTCGCGCACATCGATCTCGTCGAGGTCCTCGGAGCACTCCTCGCCACACACTTCGACGCCGCTAATCCGGTAGCCGCCCATAATGCCCCTGCGGGGCGCAACCATGGCGCCGGCGGAAAACCCAAGGTAGGGGACGCCGTCGGCCACTCTTGCCGCAACCGCACCAGCGCAGTCCCGAATCCCTTCGAGGTATGCGGGGGTCAGTCCGCCGCCCACCACCACTGCGTCAGCGTCATCGAAAGCCGCCGGATCCGCCGGGCTGCCAGCACGCAGCAGGACCGGTGCCACCTCGCAGGAGGTCAGGGATTGAAGCGGCCCGGCGTAATCCTGCAGCACACTTCCAGGGTTTCCGCCGCGGTGGTGCACCACAACGGCGATCCGGCGCAGCTGGCTGCGGTGCCCGGGAATGTCCTTGACGAAACGCTCAAACACTTCCGGGAAGGAGTGGTAGTCCGGTCCGCCACCGGCCAGGAAAATGCCCATGGGCAACAAGATACAGTGCGTGCCTGAGCCTGATGGGCCGGAAACAGGCATTCCACGAAGTATTGACACCTCCTTCAAGCGGGACTATCGTACAACCAAATGGTTGTAGATCAGCTCCGTGAAACCGAACTTGACCGCCTTTTCCAGGCGTTCGCCGATTCCACCCGGCGGGATATCGTCCGCCGGGTGACGGTCGGAGAATACACGGTCTCCGGCCTCGCGGGCCTTTACGCCATGAGTTTCGCCGCCGTCCAAAAGCACGTTGCGGTGTTGGAGCGCGCCTCCCTGGTCACCAAGGAAAAGCGCGGAAGGGAGCAGATCGTGCGGGGTAACCATGAAGGGCTGCAGAAAGCCCGCCGCCTGCTCGATGAGTACGAGGCGATTTGGCACCAGCGCGTAAGCCGGATCGCTGACATTCTGGCCGAAGGATAAGGAAAGGTTTCTGCAATGCCGGTCATCAGTTCCACCAAGAATCTTGAAGCGCTGAGCTTCACGCTGATCGCAGAATTTGATGCGGACATCCATCGGGTCTGGCAGATCTGGGAAGACCCGCGCCAGCTGGAACGCTGGTGGGGCCCGCCTACCTGGCCGGCCACCTTCGAGGAGTTCGACTTCCGCTCAGACGGCAAGGCCAGCTACTACATGAGCGGTCCCGAGGGCGAAAAGGCCCGCGGATGGTGGCGCTTCACCACCATCGATGGCCCCAAGAGGCTTGCCTTCGACGACGGATTTGCCGATGACAACGGCCAGCCCGTGGATGCCTTGGGAACCACCCACGCCACCGTCAACCTGGAGGGCATTGGCGACCGCACCAGGATGACGATCGTCTCCTCATTCGAGTCGGAGGAGCAGATGGAGCAGATGGTCCAGATGGGCATGGAGGAAGGCATGAGGGAGGCCGTCGGACAGATCGACGCCATCCTTTCCGAACACGCCAACGCCTGAGCGGCTAAGCCGGCACGCAACAAGGGGCGTACGACGGCGGGACCTCCCGCCGTCGTACGCCTAGGCCATTCCTGGGGCGGCGCCCGCGGCAATGACGAGGAGCGAGCTCGTGGCGGTGGCCAACAGCTCACCGGCCGGGCCAAGAATGCGTCCCTCGGCAAAGATGACGCGCTGCCCTTGCTTGACCACCGCTCCCTTGGCCCGAAGGGTTCCGTGGCGGGCCGTGATGGGGCGAAGGTAGCTGACGGAAAGGTCAATGGAGGTGTAGCCGAACCCTGCCGCCAAAGTACTGTGGGCGGCGCACCCGACCACCGTATCCAGGAGCGTGCACGCCAGGCCGCCGTGCACTACACCCAGAGGGTTGTAATGCGCTTCAGTGGGCCTGCATTCAAACTCCACCCGGCCGGACTCCACCGCCACAAGAGCCAGGTTCATCAGTGCTGCCATGGGCGGCCGCGGAATAGCCCCGTCACGCATTCCGGAGAGGAACTCAAGACCGGACATCCGCGGGAGGTGTGCCAGCCCCACTCGGGGATCCACCCAGCGAAAGGTTTCCGCCCGCTCTGCTGATCCGCTGGAATCCATGGACGTGCTCCTCTTCGATCGGCCGGCCTGAACAGCTTAAACCTCTCGCCCGAAGTGATCCACGGCTGGCGTTGAAGCCGACGAAAAGCTTCTGAATACTGGAAGGAAGGATCATTCCGACGTGAGGCGGTGGCAGTGATGAGCAGCGGTGCGGAGGACTTGCGGAAACGCCTGGAGCGGGCAGCGGAAGTCCGGTCCTACCGGGGAGCCGGCATCAGCGCCGAGGAAGAGGCGGCGCTCGACGCCCTCGATGCCCGGGAGCGGGAGAAGCGCCGGAAGGTGAGCGATGCTGCCAGGGCGGAATATCTGGTCCGGGATGCCATGGCGCAAGGAAAGTTCGACAACCTCAAGTACGCCGGCAAACCGATTCCGGGTTTGGGGGAGTCCTACGATCCTGACTGGTGGGTCAAGGGCCTCATTCAGCGGGAAAACATCAGCGGCCTCGGTCCGGCGGCCATCCTGCTCCGAACCGAGGACGCCGAGCTGGAGGCCAAGCTCGATGCCCAGTACATGGAGCACCAGGTCCGCGACATCCTGCAGGATTTCAACCGCCGGGTCATCGACGCGCGGCGCCAGCTGCAGGGCGGGCCGCCGGTCATCACCAAGACCCGGGACGTGGAGGAGGAGGTGCGGCGGTGGCGCGAACGCCGGGCAGCCTCGCAGGTTCCCCAGGCTGAGGTTGAGCCGGAAGCGCCCCGCTCGTGGTGGCGGCGGTTATGGAAAGGGACGGGCCCCGCTTACTGATCAGGCCGGCGGACGACGCCGGTGCTGGCCGCCGTCGTTCGGCTGGTTTTGGCGGGTGTACTACTTGGATGGGGTGCTTTCGCCTCGAAAAGCTCGCAGCGTGCGTTGTAGTACTTGTCGGTCTGGCCCAGGTGGGTCATGCCGATCCGTGCGCAGACCCGCTGTGAAGCGGTGTTGGCCGGGGCCGTGACTGCCACAACTTTGTCCAGCCCGCTGTCCAATGCGTAGGCGAGGACCGCGGCCGCCGCCTCTGTTGCGTAGCCGTTTCCCCAGTGATCGGGATGGAAGTGCCAGCCAATCTCGGTATCACCGGAAGGCTGCAGGGGCAGGGATCCGCTGGACGCCGGGATGGATTTCAGGAGCAGCGTCCCGGTGAGGCGCGCCGGCTTCAGCTCCACTGCCCAGATGCCGTGGACGGGGTGGGCCATGTCCTGCTGGCCGATGCTCCGCCAGATCCGAATGCGGTCCTCGGCTTCGGCACGGTCCCGCATCACCCGTGGATGGTTGCCGATAAAGCGCTGTACCTCCCACCGCGAGTAGAGGTCCAGCACAAAGTCGGCATCCTCCGGTTCCCACTGGCGCAGGACCAGCCGCTTGGTCTCAAGCCTCTTCACCCCGCCAATCCTGCCAGAGACGTCCGGTTTGCAGTCCGTGGCCTGCGGTCAGATGCCCGCTGTCAGATGCCCGCTGTCAGCGGCTTGGGGTCAGCGGCTCGGGGTGGGTGGAGGGCTGGGGCTGGACATGGACGGCGGAGGCGCCGGGAACGGCGCAGCCGGATACAGCGGTGCCACATTCACCATGTAGTTGGCCCACTGCGGCCCGGCGATCATAAAACCATCCAGCCGGGGGTAGAAGGTGCCGTTGATGGTGACGTTCTGCCCTGGGCGCTTCTGGCCTTCGAGCGCATCCCCGAAGAAGGAAGCCGTGGAAAGACCCGTGGTGTAGCCCACCACCCAGGTGGCCCCGTTGTTGTTCGAGGTTCCGGTCTTTGCCGCCACGGGAACCTTGTCCTGGACCTTGGGATTGATCCAAACTCCGGAACCCACCTTCATCACGTCCTGCAGCACGGAGTTCACACCACGGGCCACGTCCGGCTTCACTGCATCCCGGCAATCGACGGTCTGGGCCGGAAGTTTCCCTCCGACGGCGTCAGTTACGTCCAGCAGGGCGATGGGTGCGCAGTATTTGCCGTCCGTGGCGAAGGTGGCAAAGGCGTTCGCCATATGTAGCGGCGCCACGTTGGTGGCACCCAGGAGGTTGCCCAGCTGGTGCATGTTGATGGGGGAACCGTCGTGGCCGCTGTGCAGGCCCACGGCGTCCACCATCTTCTGGATGCCGCAGAAGTCCAACTGGGTGGCGGAAGCGAAGGTAGCGGTGTTGATGGAGTTGTAAAGGCCGTAGTTGATGGGCATCTTCCGGTAGAAGCCCTCTTCAGCGTTCTGGAGGTCATCTGCCGCGCCCAGTTCGGGGTTGTTCTGGGCCGTGCTGTAGGCGCCCAGCACCTTTCCGCAACTGGACCGCCAGGGGAATCCCAGGGGGTAGACGCGCTTCGAGGCGTCCACCTCGGCATTCAGCGGCTTGCCCTCGTTCAGCCACTGGGCGAAGGTGAAAGGCTTCATGGTGGAGCCGGTCTGGAAGCCGCCGGCGCCGTTCAGGTCAT
Organism: Arthrobacter sp. Hb9-2; assembly: GCF_059091165.1. Taxonomy (NCBI): domain Bacteria; kingdom Bacillati; phylum Actinomycetota; class Actinomycetes; order Micrococcales; family Micrococcaceae; genus Arthrobacter; species Arthrobacter sp. Hb9-2. The sequence goes on from NZ_JBNHGJ010000008.1 coordinate 69,568, forward strand.
TGCCCTGCGGGTCCTTTGCATCGACGTTGAAGTTCAGGTGGGTATCGAACTTGCCCGGCTCGGCCAGGAACACCGTGTTCTGCGCCATCGAAAGAATTCTTCCGCTGCCGGGCTGGACGGACACCAGGGCTGCTCCCCACCGGTCCGGATTGGGCCCTGCCGTACCGTCCACCTGTGACTGGGCTGCCGCCTGGAGCCTGCTGTCCAGGGTTGTGGTGATGGTGAGGCCGCCCCGGTAGAGCTTCCTCTCCCGTTCCTTCAGGGTGGGCCCATACGCGGGGTTGTTCAGGATGAGGTGCGAGATGTAGTCGCAGAAGTACGGCGCCATGGTGGCATTCGCACAACCCTGCCGCTCCGGGCTGATCTTCAGCTCGATGGGGGTGGCTACCGCCTGGTCATGCTCTTCCTGGGTGATCATCTCCTGCCGGAGCATCTCGCCGAGCACCTGGTCGCGGCGGACCACTGACTTCTCCGGGTTAAGCGCGGGGTTGTAGAACGTGGGGCTGTTCACCAGCCCGGCGAGCAGCGCGGACTGGGGAAGGTTAAGGTCCTTGGCGGTGCTGCTGAAGAAGTAGCGTGCGGCCGCCTCGATCCCATAGGCGTCGCTGTTGAAGAACACAATGTTCAGGTATCCCTCGAGGATCTGCTCTTTGGTGAACTTCTTCTCCAGGGCAACAGCCAGTTTCATCTCCCGCAGCTTGTCACCGATGTCCTTCTGGCCGCTGAGGATCACCTCATCCGGCCGGTCCTGCGAGAGCCTCGCCTCGTTGATCACGTTGGTGACGTACTGCTGGGTGATGGTGGATGCCCCCTGCTGGTCACCCTTCGTCAGGTTAGCCACCACCGCGCGGAGGATGCCTTGGGGATCGAGGCCTGCATGTTCATAGAACCTGCTGTCCTCAATGGCGATGACGGCGTCCTTGATGTAAGGCGACATCTGGTCCAGCGGGATCCTGACCCGGTTCTCCGCATAGAACGTTGCGATGGGCTGGCCATCCGAGGTGAGGACCTTGGTGGCTTGAGACGGCGGCTGGACCGTCAGCTCCTCCGGCAGGCTTTCGAAAAATCCGATGGAAGTGCTGACGCCGTACCCGGCAGCTGCAACGGACGGCACCACCAGGCTGGCGGCAAGCACTCCGCACATGGCGCTCGCCGCGAGGAATCCGAAAATGCTTCCCAGAATGGAACCGCGACCACGCCGTCGCTTCTTTTTATTCGCCATTTTTCAGCCCTCGAGCTTGAAGAGTGCAACCAGACTACGCCGTTGCCGAGGCTGTGAACCAGACATGGAAGATCATATTTCGGTCAATTCTTTCATTGACTCAGCGATAGTTAACGACATATCGTTAACTATCGCTGAAACCACGGCGAAGACTAACAGGACGAAAGGACGATGCCACGATGAAGGGCATTTCTTATGACGAGTTTTCAGGCCCCCAGTCTGATCGGGGCCGGTTTGAACGCGGCCGCGGCAGGCGTGGACCGCACGGGCACCGGGGTGGCGGCTTTGGCCCCGGGTTCGGAGCAGGATTCGGCGGCGGCTTTGGACCAGGTTTTGGGCCGGGCTTTGGATCGGGGTTTGGGCGCGGACCACGAAGGGCAAGCCGGGGTGACGTCCGCTCGGCCATCCTCTCGCTCCTGGGCGAAGCACCCTCAAATGGTTACGGACTGATCAAGGCGATTGCCGAAAAGACCGGAGGAGCCTGGCGGCCGAGCCCGGGATCAATCTATCCCACGCTGCAGCAGCTCGTGGACGAGGAGCTCATTACCGCGCTCAGCGAGGGCCGCGGGACCGAATTCACCCTCACCGACGCTGGAAGGGCCTGGGTGGCAGAGCATGCAGAGGAGATGGAAGCTGCGTGGAACTCCGGACCGGACAGCCCGGACCGGGACTTCCACCAGAGCATTGGGAAGCTGATGGGAGTTATTCACCAGTTCCGCACGGGGGTCACTGAAGAGCAGCGGGCAGCAGCCATTGAGAAGCTGGACGAGACCCGCCGGGCCCTCTACAAGATCCTGGCTGACTGACCAGCAGGGGCGGGGGACTGCGCCATGGCGTGGGCCGCCGGGTTGAACGCGGCTCCCAGCTCCCCGAACGCGTAGGCGCTCTCAGCGTGCTCGGTCAGGTCAACTCCTGCAGTTTCGGCCTCGCGGGTGACCCGGAACCCGATGGTCTTGTTGATGGCCCGGCCAATAACCAGGGTCCCGATCCCGGACAGCAGCAGCGTGATCACCACAGCCACGGACTGGGCTACGAGCTGCTGGAAGCCGCCCCCGTAAAAGAGTCCGCCGCCCAGCCCGTCTACCGGGAGGGCGATGAAGCCGAGTGCCAGTGTCCCGATGAGTCCTGCGCCCAGGTGGACCCCCACCACATCGAGGGAATCATCCAGCCCGAACCGGTATTTGAGGTCCACGAAAACGGCGCAGGCTGCCCCGGCCACCAGGCCCAGGGCGATAGCGGCCACCGGGCTGATGTTGGCGCAGGACGGAGTGATGGCCACCAGCCCGGCCACCACTCCTGACGCTGCTCCCAGTGAGGTGGGGTGGCCGTGGCGGATCTTTTCCGTGGCCAGCCAGCTGAGCATCGCCGCCGCCGGAGTCACCAGGGTGTTGACCCAGATCAGGCCGGCCTGTTCGGCCGTCGTCGCTGCTCCGCCGTTGAAGCCAAACCAGCCAAACCACAGGATGGCGGCGCCCAGCATAATGAACGGGACGTTGTGCGGGCGGTGGTTGGGATCCTTGGCGAAACCGTGGCGCTGGCCCACAACCAGGGCCAGGACCAGGGCGGCCGTTCCGGAGCTGATCTCCACCACGGCGCCGCCGGCAAAGTCGATGACCTGCCCAAAAACAGCGGTGACGGCTCCATCGGCGCTCATCAGGCCGCCGCCCCAGATCATGTAGGCGAGCGGGCAGTAGACCACGGTGACCCAGACAGGAACGAACACTGCCCATGCGCCAAACTTGGCGCGGTCGGCGATGGCACCGCTGATCAGGGCCACCGTGATGATGGCGAAGGTGGCGCTGTACCCGGCCTTAATCAGGTCCGGGGAACCCATGAGGTTCTGCAGCCCGAAGCTGGCGAAGGGATTGCCGAAGATGCCCAGCACGCCGTCGCCGGTTGTCATGGAGTAGCCCCAGAGAACCCACACCACCCCGACGATGCCGGCGGAAATGAAACTCATCATGATCATGTTCAAGGCGGCTTTGGCGCGCGTCATGCCGCCGTAGAAGAGGCCGAGCCCGGGCGTCATCAGCAATACCATCGCGGCTGAAATCATCAGCCAGACATGTTGGGCAGTGATCTCCACCTGCGGGCCCCTTCGCGTTGCGCCTCGAAGCGGGGCGCTCTTGCCGGCCCTCGCATTTCCCCGCACTCCATTTTTCGGGTGGCGTGTTTCGGGAAACGGGCCTGGAAGTTGCGCTGGCGTTACAGAAAGGGCCGCTGTGTGAAGTCCCCGTGTCGAAAATGTTTCAACAGTGTAAACGGCGGCCATCGGCGAGGAGCCTGCGGACGTAATGCCCACTGGATTGCCTGGCGCGGGGCGGCGGGGTCAGGGGCGGAAGGTGAGAAGCCGCCGTCGCGCTCCCCGGCGGCAGGTTACAAGGCTGTAAACGCAGGCTCACCGCCTACGCGCGTTGAATTTCCCACGCATGGAAAACGACGACGGCGTGCCGCACGGAAAATGGGGCACGCCGTCGTCGTTCGCTGGCAAAGCCGGGGAGACCTACCCGGCCATCTTCCACCTCCAGGTGGATCAGAACTGGCGGGCGTTCGCCAGTACCGGAAGCTTGGTGCGCACCTCGTCCACTACCGAGGGATCGATATCGACGACGGCGAGTTCCGGCTTCCCGCCCAGCGCGGCTACTGCTGAGCCCAGCGGAGTGATGACAGCGCTGTGGCCGATGCCCGTGGGGGCAGTTCCAGCCGGTCCCGCGCCGATGGTCTCGGGGTCGCCCTGGCCGCAGGCCACCACGAAGGTGGTGCTGTCCAGCGCACGGGCCCGCACCAGCAGGTCCCACTGCTCCGCCTTGCCTTCCCCGGCGCCCCACGATGCGCAGACGATATTGACCTGGGCACCCGCGCGGGCGTTCGCCGTGAACAGGGCGGGGAAACGGACGTCGTAACAGGTGGCAAGGCCGAACACGGTGCCGTTGATTTCGAAGGTCACCGGGCTGGTTCCCGGGTCCACGGTCCTGGACTCCTGGAAGCCGAACGCGTCGAAGAGGTGCACCTTGTCGTATGACGTGTCCACGCTAGGGCCGGTGACCAGCAGCGTGTTGCGGACCCTGCCGTCCTTCCCCGGAGTGAACATCCCCGCTACGATCGCAATGTCCAGTTCCCTTGACAGAGCCCGGACCTTTTCCGCCCACGGTCCGTCCAAGGGCTCAGCGACGTCCGTCAATGTGTTCCCGAACGCTCGCATGGCAGCTTCGGGGAATACCACCAGCTCCGCGCCGGCAGCCTTTGCCTGGGTAGCGTAGTCCCGGATCAGCTCCAGGTTGGCGGCAGGGTCCGCACTGCTGATGATTTGGGCGACTGCTAGACGCATGGATAGCTCCAATCTGTTCCCCTGCGATACCGCTCCGGAGCAACGATACCGGCCGGGCCGTAAGCGCAAACAGCATCACGCTCCCTGCCCGGGCTGTGGGGCAAGCTTGAGGGGCTACTGCTTGTAGCCCTCAACTTCGCTGACGGGGCGGGCCTCGGCTTCGTTGGGGTTTTCGCCTGATTCTGCTTTGGCCCTGCGCTGGCGGAGCAGGTCCCAGCACTGGTCAAGGCTTTCCTCCACCTGCCTCAGCCTGGCCCGGTCCGGCGCCTGGCCGTCTCCGGATCCCTCGCGGAGTGTGTGCTCCTCCTCAACCAGGGCCTGGATGCGGCTCAAAAGATCCTCGTTGTTCATGTCTGCCCCTTTCGCCGGAAACGATTCCCTCAGGGTACGCCTGTACCATCAGAATCATGCCCACTGTGCTTGATATGGCAGGTCCAATCCTGGAAATGCTCACTTGGTTGTGCCTGCCCGCCGGGCTGGGATTGCTCTTCTACACCGGCTTCCTGCGCCGCTTTGTGCATCCGTGGGCCGTGGCCGAGGCTGTGGTGTACTCGGACAGCAGCGGCGTGGGCTTCCGCTGGTTCGACCGGAAGTACCAGGTGCACCACGCGCCAATGTCGCCACACGACATCAAAGACCTCGCAGTGGGCGATACCCTCCCGATCTACTACCATCCCAAGCGGCCCACGCAGTGGCAGATGGCAGCTCCGGAAGAGGCTGGAAAAACGGCGGCCGTGCTGGGCCGTTGCCTCACCGGTATCGGTGCCGTGGCGTTCCTCGCGGGGTTTGTCCTGCCGATGTTCTAGGGCAGGATCGCCGGGAGCCCTTCAGCCGGCAAGGACGACGCCGATGCCGAGGCCGCCCAACGCAACCCCCACAGTAGCCGTCCACAGCACAGCGGTGACGTCGGCGTCGACATTCTCCCTTGCAATGCCGCGTGAGCTGGCACTGTAGCGGCGGCGCTGCGTGAAGTAGATGGCTGCAGCCGCCCCCGCAGCGACGGCGAACAGCAACAGGATGGGCAGCCCGTGGGTAGGAAGCCAGCGCAGGAAGATCGCGCTGACTGTCACCAGCGCCATCATCGTCCTGCCCCAGGCGAGCGTGGTGCGCTCCGGCTGGAGGCCGGGATCGCGGTGACCCCCGGCCGGGTGCGTGGCCGTCACCGGTCAGCGCCAGAGGATGAAGACCAGCACGACGGCGGCCGCGACCGCCCCTGCCCCCGCAAGCAGCGGGACAATAAGCGGCAGCGGCAGCGGCGCCTTGTTGCGCATGCTTCGTTCCACCCGCAGCCACCGCACCGCCGCCCCCGCGCTCAGCAGCATGCCCAGCAGGAGCAGCACCACCGCCAGTCCTTTTCGGACGGGTTCCAGGAAAAGGTCCGCGGTGAAGGCCTCGATGGCAATGCCGCCGGCCAGGAGCGCCAAGGACGTTCGGATCCAGGCAAGGAAGGTGCGTTCATTCGCCAGGGTGAACCGCGGGTCCGGTTCCTCCCCGCCGGGCAGCAGCCGCTCGGCAATTTTCCCACGCGACGGCGGGGTGTTGGCCCTGGCGGGCTGCTCGCTGTTGGTCACGCTGCCAGTTTAGCCAGCGGTGTTGCCCTGGCCGCCTGCGGTGCGGGGCGGCAGCCGGTTAGCTTTCGTGCTGTGCGGCGCCCGCCCAGAGCAGGCTGTACTGGGATCAGCCCGCGTTCCGTGGCGCGAACATAATCACGGCAACGCCCAGCAGGCAGATGAGGGACCCGGCCACGTCCCAGCGGTCGGGGCGGAAACCGTCAAAGATCATGCCCCAGGCCAGCGAGCCGGCGACGAACACCCCGCCGTAGGCTGCCAGGATTCGGCCGAAGTGGGCGTCCGGCTGAAGCGTTGCCGCAAAACCGTAGAGGCCCAGGGCTATCACGCCCAGGCCGGCCCACCACCAGTCCTTGCCTTCGCGGACCGACTGCCATACCAGCCAGGCGCCACCGATTTCCGCGGCTGCTGCGATTGTGAACAGCACAACTGTTTTGGCGATGGTCGCAGCTTCTTCAGAAATACCCACCCGGCCATCATGCCAGCCGGGAATGCCCGCCGCCCCGCTGCAGTTGGGGCAGGTATGGAGCGCATCGGATTCCTTTCTTTCGGCCACTGGGGCCCCGGCCACGGTTCCCGCACCCGGACTGCGGGAGACGCCCTCCTCCAGGCCATTGACCTTGCAGTCGCTGCCGAGGAACTGGGGGTCAACGGGGCATTCTTCCGCGTCCACCATTTCGCCCGGCAGCAGGCCTCGCCGTTTCCCCTGTTGTCTGCCATTGGTGCACGGACGAGCCGGATCGAAATCGGCACCGGCGTGATCGACATGCGGTACGAGAATCCCTTGTATATGGCAGAGGAGGCCGCCGCGGCCGATCTCATCAGCGGGGGCCGGCTCCAGCTGGGGATCAGCCGCGGCTCACCGGAGCCCGCCCGGGAAGGGGCGGCTGCGTTCGGCTACCGCCCGCAGCCGGGAGAGACTGACGCGGACATGGCGCGCCGCCATACAGCCCTGTTCCGGAAAGCCATCAGCGGAGCCGGAGTGGCGGAAGCGGATCCCCGCTATGCCGGCGGTGCAACCGGCCTCCTGCCCGTCCAGCCGCAGTCGCCAGGCCTGGCCGAGCGCATCTGGTGGGGAGCCGGCAGCAGGAAGACAGCCGTCTGGGCCGCGGAACTGGGCATGAACCTGATGAGCTCCACCCTGCTCACAGAGGACACCGGCGTACCCTTCCATGAACTCCAGGCGGAGCAGATCCAGTTGTTCAAGGACGCCTGGGCTGCAGCCGGGCACCAGCACGCGCCCCGTATTTCGGTCAGCCGCAGCGTGCTTCCCATCGTGGACGAGGAGGACAGCCGCTACTTCGCGGGCAGTGCCCTGCGCGACAGCCGGGACCAGGTGGGCGTCATCGACGGTCTGACCGCCCGGTTCGGGAAAAGCTACGTGGGCGCCCCGGACTTCCTGGCCGAAGAACTCGCTGCGGACACAGCGGTACAGGCTGCAGACACCCTGCTGCTCACGGTCCCCAACCAGCTCGGCGTTGAGTTCAATGCCAAACTCCTGGGAAACGTCACCCGATATATCGCACCGGTACTAGGGTGGCGGGCGCCGTTCTCCTGACCAGCCGTAATGTCTCCGGTCATAATCAAATTTCTCGGCGGAAGCAGGGCTTTGACGATACAATAAGCATGCTTACTGAAATACGGGGAACCTTCCGCAGGCCGCAGCCGTTACTCTTATAGTGCGGCTTTGGGGGCTTAGCGCCCTTACTACAGCGTGACTGCGGAACGGTCATATGACGGAGAGAGAGAAATATGGCCCGCGCCCTTTTAGGCTTTAACCCATGATCCGGCTACGTCAGCTGGCCCAGGCGGCCTCAGTCCTCACAACGCCCTTGACCCCGGAGGACATCCTCGCGTTGTTCAATCCGGTCTACTCGGCGCGGCAGCTTCGTGGTGTGGTCACCCGCGTAGTGCAGGAGACGGCCCAGTCCGCAACCATCTTTTTCCGGCCCGGCCGCGGCTGGCACTCCCACTTGGCGGGCCAATGGGCGCGCATCGGCGTCGAACTCGATGGCGTCCGCCACTGGCGGTCCTACTCCCTGAGCGCCCCGGCGGGCAAGGACCCCGCCATCACTGTCACCGACGTCGGTGCAGTTTCCGGAACCCTAGTACGCACCACCCGCCCGGGCGACGTCCTGTTCCTGGCACCTCCGCAGGGTGACTTCGTGCTGCCGGAGCATCCCCGGCCCCTACTGATGGTGACTGCGGGCAGCGGCATAACTCCGGTGATGTCCATGATCCGCACCCTTGTTCCACGACGTCCTGATGCCGACGTCGTCCTGGTCCACTCAGCGCGCACCCCAGGTGACAGCCTCTTCCGCGAGGAACTTGCCGAGCTCGCCGACCAGTTCCCCAATTTCCGCCTTGCACACTGGTTTACCGGCGAGCAAGGCCGCATGGACCTGACCAACACCAAGCAGCTGGACGAGATCTGCCCGGACTGGAAGGACCGCGCGGCCTACGCCTGCGGGCCGGACAGCTTCCTGGACGACGCCGAGGCCCTGTGGAAGCGCGCAGCGCTGACCACCGCCGCCCCCGGCTCGGACGTCGCGGTGGCTGGCAGCGCCGGCAACCTCATGATCGAGCGCTTCAATACAACCTTCGAAGGCGGCGTCGGGCACGACGGCGGCCTGGTCACCTTTGAAGCTTCGGACCGTGAGGTGGAAGCCGACGGCGACACCCCCATCCTGGACGTCGGGGAGGACGCCGGCGTGCTGATGCCCAGCGGTTGTCGCATGGGCATCTGCCACAGCTGCCTCACCCCGCTCCTGTCAGGGCAGGTCCGGGACCTCCGAACCGGGGAAGTCCATGGCGAACCCGGCCAACTGATCCAAACGTGTGTCTCGGCAGCCGCCGGACCCGTCAACCTCGAAATCTGAGGAGCACCAGGTATGACTGTAATTTCACCGAGCAAAACCAACCCCGCCGAAGGCACTGCAACCGGAGGGTCAAGGACGCGCCCCGGAAAGCTCGCGGAGTCCGGCAGCCCCACGGTTCGCCCGCCCGCTGCAGCGCACCTCTCGGACGAGCAGGTAGCGGAACTTGGCCGCGAGCTGGACGCGATTCGCGATGAGATCCTGGCCAAGCGCGGGGCAGCGGATGCTGCCTACATTCGCCGTGTGATCAAGGTCCAGCGCGGCCTGGAGATCTCCGGCCGTGCTGCACTGCTGGTCAGCAAGAACAAGGCCGCCTGGGTCACCGGAACCACACTGCTCAGCTTGGCCAAGATCCTGGAAAACATGGAGATTGGACACAACGTCCTGCATGGCCAGTGGGACTGGATGCGGGACCCGGACATCCACTCCACCACCTGGGAGTGGGACTTCGTCACCCCGTCGCGCTCCTGGCAGCACACCCACAACGACCTGCACCACCGCTGGACGAACGTGGTTGGCAAGGACAACGACGTCGGATACAACCTCCTGCGCATGGACGAACAGCAGCCGTGGAAGCCCGTCAACCTGGCCAACCCGCTGTTCAATGCCATTCTGGCGCCCCTCTTCGAGTGGGGCATTGCCATTTACGACCTTGAGCTCACGGAGTTCAAGGAAGGCAAGAAGTCCAAAGAGGCGCTGCTCAAGGACCTGAAGGCCCTCGGCAAGAAGGTTGTCACCCAGTTCACCAAGGACTACGCCGCAACCCCTGCCGTGGCCATGCTCACGGGCTCCGGCAAGCAGGCGCTCTACGGAACCTTGACCGCCAACGCTGTCCGCAACGTCTGGGCGCACGCCGTGATCTTCTGCGGTCACTTCCCCGAAGGCACAGACACCTTCACTGAGGAAATGGCCGAAGGCGAAACCCGCGGCGACTGGTACATCCGGCAGATGATCGGGTCCGCCAACATCTCCGGGTCAAAGTTCATGCACATCATGACCGGAAACCTGTCCCACCAGATCGAACACCACCTCTTCCCGGACCTGCCGTCCAACCGGTACGCCGAGGTGGCGCCCAAGGTCCGCGAGATCTGCCAGCGCTACGGCCTGAAGTACACCACGGGACCGCTGCTGAAGCAGGTGGGATCCACCTGGGGCAAGATCTTCAAGCTGGCTCTTCCGGGCAAGGCTGCCGGCGCCTGATCCAAGCACCGCCTGTTCAGTACTGAAGGCACCTCCGGTACCGGGATTTCCCGGCACCGGAGGTGCCTTTTTGTCTCCGCCCCGGACGCTCTCTCACCTAACGTGGGTTTTCCGGCGACGCTCTCGCACCTAACGTGGGTTTTCCGGCGACGCTCTCTCACTTTCCGCGGGTTTTCCGGCGACGCTCTCTCACTTAACGTGGGTTTTCCGGCGACGCTCTCTCACTTACCGCGGGTTTTCCGGCGACGCTCTCTCACTTACCGCGGGTTTTCTCCAATCGATGGCTCACATTTGCTCGCCCACGCCGCATAATTGAACCCACAGCCGCCACGGCCTATGGAGGAATCATGCGGATTCTCGGAGCTCTTGTTGTCATCTGGCTGATCATCGGCGGTGTGGCCGCGTGGCAGCGCGGCTACTTCGGTTCCGCGCCGGGGAACTGCGCGCAAGCAGGGACGATAGCGATCACTATCGTCGCCGGCCCGCTGAACTATATGGGTGCCAATCCCCAGATATCCTGCGAGCTTCCGCAGCCCTCACAGTAGCGTGGAGCACGGCGGGCCACCCTAGAGTAGGAATTGCGCGGGCAAAGCATTTCCCGCCCGCATTGATCCCACAGTCTCGAAAGGACCGCCGCGATGGCTTTCATCACCGTTGGAACTGAAAACAGCACTGACATCGAGCTTTACTACGAGGACCATGGGTCGGGCCAGCCGGTGGTGCTGATCCACGGCTATCCCCTGGACGGCGCTTCCTGGGAGAAACAGACTGCCGCACTGCTGACTGCCGGCTACCGGGTAATCACCTATGATCGCCGCGGCTTCGGGAACTCGAGCAAGACCACTGAGGGATACGACTACGACACGTTCGCTGCCGATCTCAACACCATTTTGACAACTCTGGACCTCAGCGACGCGGTGCTGGTCGGCTTCTCCATGGGTACCGGCGAAGTGGCCCGTTACCTGAGCACCTACGGCTCTGCACGGGTGGCGAGGGCGGCGTTCCTCGGCTCCCTCGAACCTTTCCTGCTGAAGACCGACGACAATCCGGACGGTGTCCCGCAGGAGGTCTTCGACGGGTTGAACCAGGCTGTCACGGCAGACAGGTACGCGTTCTTCACCGAATTTTTCAAGAACTTTTACAACACTGACACCTTTCTTGGCACGCCCCGCCTCAGCCAGGAGGCAGTCAATGCCAGCTGGAACACGGCCTCCGGCGCAGGAGCCACTGCTTCGGTGGCAGCGCAGCCCACCTGGCTCACGGACTTCCGGCAGGACATCCCCAAGATTGACGTTCCTGCGCTGATCCTCCACGGCACCGCGGACAACATCCTTCCCATTGACTCCACCGGACGGCTGTTCGCCAAGGCCCTGCCCAGCGCGGAGTATGTGGAGATCGAGGGCGCCCCGCATGGCCTGCTGCTGACCCACGCCGCAGAGGTCAATGAAGCGCTGCTGCGCTTCCTCGCCCAGTAGTCCCGCCTTACGCCGGCACCTTCGGCGACGGTGGTAGTCCGCCGTCGCCGAAGGTGATGGAGCGTTTCGGGAAGATGCGCCATAGGTGAGGGCGCGCTGGGGTTTTGTCTGCGGGAGGTGATGGGGCGTTGGGGTTTTGCCTGCGGGAGGTGATGGCGCGTTGGGGTTTGGTCTGCGGGAGGTGACGGAACCCAGCCGTGAATATGAGGGCTTGGCCGGCTCCGATCGATAGGATCAAACGCGTGACTGACTCCCGCGACGCCGTACTGCGCCTCAGGCGTCTCCTGGTCTTCACCGTGTTCGCGGTTTGCGTCGTCACAGCGTTGTCATTCTGGGCGCTGCAGCAGTCCGGCGCGGATGCCCGTGTGGCCCTCGACCCGCCGCCGCGGTCGGAAGCGAAACTTGAAACGCTCTCCACCGGCATCACGCCGGCTGTGAACATCACCCGGAACGCGGACGCCGAGTGGCTCGCACAGGCTGCCGGGCAGACCGGCATTCCCGCGCGGGCGCTCCGGGCTTATGTGGCCGCGGCCGGCGCAGCCAACCAGTCCTCTCCGGGCTGCGGGATCGGCTGGAATACGGTGGCGGCAGTCGGCTTCGTCGAATCCCACCACGGGGCTTACGGCGGCGGAAGCCTGGACTCCGCCGGGCAGGCCAGCGGACCCCTTGTTGGCCCAAGCCTGGACGGAAACGGATTCGCCGCCATCGCTGACACGGATGCCGGAGCCCTGGATGGCGACGCACGCTGGGACCGTGCCGTGGGGCCCATGCAGTTCATTCCCTCCACGTGGGAGATTGCGGGGAGGGACGGCAACGGCGATGGGACAGCGGATCCCTTCAACATCGACGACGCTGCGCTCAGTACAGCCAGCTACCTGTGTGCCCGCGGCGGTGATCTCACCACCGCGCACGGATGGACCGGTGCCATCTACTCCTACAACCAGTCGGATGCCTACCTGGTCCAAGTGCGTGACCGGGCCACGGCATACGCCCAGGCGACGGGCGCCATCGGATAAGTACCGCGGCGCTACTGGCCCCGTCCCACGCCGCTGGCCACCTCCGCGGCGGCCTCCTCGCGGCGTTCCCAGCAAAAAGGTACCGCTGCTGCATCGCGAAGCGGCCTGACGCCGGGCTGCTACCCGTCGTAGTGGGTGCGAGCCGGGCCCTGGCCCAAGGCGTTGACCACTGCCGTGGCAACGTCATGCAGTTTCGAATTGCGGGTGCTGGACGCTGTCTTCAGGATCTCGAAAGCATCGTGCTGGCTGCAGCGGTTCTGGGCCATAATGATGCCCACCGCCATATCGATGACTGTCCGCGATTCCAGGGTTGCCCGCAGGTTTGCCGCCGTTTCGCTGTAGTGGGCAAAGCGGACGGCAAGCCGGAGCGCGAGGGAGGTCTGGCTGACGAAGTCCTCGGCGAATTCAAGCACCCGTGCTTCAAAACGGTTGGGGCGGCCCGAGTACAGCAACAAAGCCGCCTTGGTGCCGCCTTCCAGCTGGAAAGGCAGCGCAAGGACGGAGCGGACGCCCCCACCCAGCAATGCCGCGGAGTATTCAGGCCACTGGCCATCGTCGCGGATATCCGGAACATGGACAGTTTCCTGGGTGGTGGAGGCAATCATGCTAGGCGTTTGGTTGAATTCGTACTCAAGCCGCGCAACGGCCTCGGCGGCCGGGCTGCTGCTGGCCACCATGGCGGCTTTCCGCTCCCGCAGCAGGGTGATGGCGCACAGGATCTCGTCGCCGGGCTCGGAGAGATTGCGGGCGGACACCTGCGCCAGTTCGGTAAGGAAATCCTCGACATCGGAGCTGTTGAGGACAAGTTCATGCAGGTGGTCAGTAATGGATGTATCAGTTTTTGCAGTTGACTCGCTGGCCACGGTTTCTTGGTGCCATTCGCTCAGGTCAAAACGAGCCGGCAACATGCTCCGTCCACCCGAAGGGCGGAAGGCGGCAATGCTCGCTGGATCGACGAACTTTCCAACGGCCTGCTGCTAAACCGATACCGAGAAGTATATACATCCTCCGGCCACGGGAAACGTCATATTGGCTTCCCCTGTTAGCCCGTGGCTGCTGGTGCCCGAACGGTTATTGCGGGCAGAATAGGGGACGTGCCGGGGCCGCCGGCGGCGGATCCGGAAACCAGCGGTGCCGCGCCGTGGAGGGACAGGAACATGACCAGACTGCTCATCATCGGTCCGCCCGGCTCCGGCAAGGGAACGCAGGCGGAACACCTGGCACGGCATTTCGGCATTCCCGCCGTGTCCACGGGCGAGATCTTCCGCAGCAATGTCAGCCGGGAGACTGAACTCGGCAATGAAGCCGCAAAGTACCTCGACGACGGTGACTTCGTTCCGGACCACCTCACCAATGCCCTGGTCAAGGACCGGCTCCTCGAGGCCGACGTCAAGGCAGGCTTTCTTTTGGACGGCTACCCGAGGACCGCACCCCAGGTTATGGAGCTCGACAACATGCTGGCTTCCCAGGGGCACGCCCTCGATGCGGTGATCGAGCTCCAGGCCCCCGACGCCGAGCTGGAACAGCGGATGCTGCAACGTGCCAGGGACGAGGGCCGCAGGGACGATACCGTGGACGTGTTCCGGCGCCGCCTTGACCTCTACCACCGCGAGACCCATGAAGTGGTGTCCGTCTACGCAGGCCGGGGCTTACTGGTGCCGGTGAACGGCAGCGGCGAACCCGGCGACATCACCAAACGTGCGATCGCCGCCGTGGAACGCTTTATCAACCGAAAAGGAGAACGCGCATGAGGGTGGCAGTAACCGGGGGAAGCGGAAAGCTGGGACGGCACGTGGTCCGCAGGCTGGCCAGCGACGGCCACCAGGTGCTCAACCTGGACCGTGCAGGGGAGCGGAACCCGGGGCTGGTGGTGGTTGACCTGCGCAACTACGGCCAGGTGGTGGATGTCATGCTGGGGCTGGACGACCGCCACGGCGGATTCGACGCAGTGGTCCACCTCGGGGCCGTTCCCGCGCCCGGCATCATCCCGGACGCCGCCACCTTCGAGAACAACATGCTCGCCACCTACAACGTGTTCCAGGCCGCCCGCCGGGCCGGAATAAAGAAGGTGGTGTATGCCTCCAGCGAGACGGTGCTGGGACTGCCGTTCGACGTTGACCCGCCCTACATTCCGGTGGACGAGGAGTATCCGGCCAGGCCGGAGAGCACCTACTCGCTGGTGAAGCACCTCGAGGAGCAGATGGCGGTGGAGCTGACGCGGTGGGACCCGGAGTTGAGCATCTCCGGGCTCCGGTTCTCCAACGTCATGGACCCCGAAGACTACGCCAGGTTTCCGGCTTTCGATGCCGACGCAACGCTGCGGAAATGGAACCTGTGGAGCTATATCGATGGCCGTGACGGTGCGCAGGCGGTGGTCCGTGCACTGGAAAACGCGGGGCCGGGCTTTGAGGCGTACATCATCGCCAACGCGGACACGGTGATGAGCCGGCCAAGCGCGGAACTGGCGGCGGAGGTGTTCCCCGACGTCAAGGTCACCAAGGACCTGGGCGAGCACGAGACCATGTTGTCCATTGACAAGGCCAGGCGGCTGCTCGGTTTCGAGCCAGAGTACTCCTGGCGGAACCACCAGGTGGACATCCCGGCAGGCGCCTCAATCTGACCCGCCGCGTACGAGCCGCAGAAATCTCATAGGGTTGGCACAAGATCCTGCAAGGACCGGGTTTTTGTGCCCAACCGGGTCATAACCTTTTGGTAGGGCGGATAAATTACCTGCCCGCGCAGCCCGCAACGCCAAAACAAGGACCCCAAAATTCGCACTCCATCCTTTGTGCTGCCCGCCGCAGCAGTGCTGGTCTCCGCCGTCGCCCTTTCTACCGCTTCCGTGCCGGCGTCAGCAGCCCCGCCGGCAGAGGCCGGCGAAACGGGCCGCTACATCATCCGGTACGCAGCCAATGCCGATGTAGCCGCCGAGGCAGCCGGGCTGCGGGCGCAGGGACTCGGTGTGGGCCATACTTTTGCCCACGCCGTCCGTGGTGCCGTGGTGACCGCCAATCCCGCACAGGCAGCAGCGCTGGCACGGTCCGGCCGCGTGGTATCGGTGGAAGCCGACGCCCCCGTCAGGCTCTCCGCAACCCAACAGCCAGCACCTTGGGGCTTGGACCGGGTTGACCAAAGGCCCCTGCCCCTGTCCGGGTCCTACTCCTGGACGGCATCCGGGGCCGGCGTGAGCGCCTACGTGGTGGACACCGGTGTCCTGGCCTCGCACGCGGACTTCGGCGGACGGGTGGCGGCCGGCTGGAGCGCCGTTGCGGACGGACTGGGCTCCAGCGACTGCAACGGGCACGGCACCCACGTGGCAGGATCAGTGGCCGGGTCCACCTACGGCGTGGCCAAGGGCGCTACCGTCGTGCCGGTCCGGGTGCTCGACTGCAACGGCTCCGGCTACAACTCAGACGTGGTGGCGGGCCTGGACTGGATCGCGGCCCACCACACGGCGGGAACGCCCGCAGTGGCCAACCTCAGCCTGGGCGGCGGGGCCAGTACCGCCGTGGACGCGGCCATCCAGGCAGTAATGAACGACGGCGTCACTGCTGTGGTTGCCGCCGGCAACTCCGCCGTGGACGCCTGCGGTAGCTCTCCCGCCCGCGTTCCGGCGGCCGTAACCGTAGCTGCCAGTGACTCATCTGACCGGCAGGCGTCCTTCTCCAACTTCGGATCCTGCGTGGACCTCTACGCACCCGGGGTGGGGATTACCTCAACCCACCACACGTCTGCCACCGCCACCGCATCCATGTCCGGAACGTCCATGGCCGCGCCCCACGCGGCGGGGGCAGCAGCAGTGCTGCTTTCCCAGAACCCCGCGCTCTCACCGGCCCAGGTGGCGGGCACGCTCACGTCCAATGCAACCGCAGGCGTTATTACCGGGGCCACCAGCGGAACCCCCAACCGCCTGCTGTTTGCCGGCGCTGCTGCTGCCGCCCCGGCACCCGTCCCCGCTCCGGCACCCGCCCCGGCACCCGCCCCCGCTCCGGCGCCCACTGTCACTGCCATCACCCCGGGATCCAACGCAACGGCAGTTGCAGCAGGAGCCAACGTGACAGCCACCTTCAGCGCCGCGGTCCAGGGCGTCACCACTGGCACGTTTGTGCTCAGGAATGCGGCCGGCAGCGCCATCCCGGCCACGGTCAGCTACAACTCCACCACCCGCACCGCCACCTTGGACCCGGCTGCCGGCCTGCCCGCTGACGCAACCTACACGGCCACACTGGTGGGCGGAGCTTCCGCCATCCGCGACGCCACAGGAACCCCGTTGGCCTCCGTCAACTGGAGCTTCCTTACCGGCCCGGCCCCCGTGGTCACCGCTTCCACACCTGGCAGCAACGCGCTGCTGGTCCGGCGGACCAACAACATCAGTGTTGCCTTCAACGAGGCCGTCCAGGGGGTGGCCGGGGCGACGTTCACGGTAAAGAACGCTGCCACCGGTGCGGTGGTTCCGGCCGCCGTGTACCGGAACGGCGCCACCAACCAGTGGATACTGGACCCCCAGCAGGCGCTGGCGGCCAAGACCAAGTACACAGTGACGGTGACCGGTGGCAGCGCCGGAGTCCGCGACCTTGCCGGAAACCCGTTCGCAGGCAGGAGCTGGCAGTTCACCACCGGCTCGTTCTAGGCCGTTCTCACCGGCAGGCGGAAACCAAAAGGAGGCCGACGGCAGCTGGTAGCAGCCGCCGTCGGCCTCCTTTTCAGGGTTGTGTCCCCAAGGGGCCTTCTCAGTAGTCGATCGGGACAAGCTCATAACCGTCTGTCTTGGCTATCAACTGTCGGCCGTCGACACCGTTGGGGCTAAGCCAGAGAGCTGACGAGTCCGCTGTAACGTCCTCCACCTCGCCGGTCCGCAGGACCCGGCCGCCAGAGCGGAGTTCCACCCAGTGGCCCCGCAGGTCCTCCCAGTTTTCACCTGGTGCGACGGGCATGACTCTTGGTCAGATCTTGTCTGAAGTGCTTGCCGGAACCGGGAGGGGTTGGTCCGGCGCCTTCTCCCGGGGCTGGGCCGATTCGCCGGCAGCCGGCGGTACTGGCTTCCTCTTGAAGCGGTTACTGATGCCGGTGCCACCGCCGGTGCGGTTTTTGTTGAAGATATCGAAGCCCACGGCGAGCAGGAGGACGAGTCCCTTGATGAGCTGCTGGTAGTCCGTCCCGAGTCCCAGGATGGACATGCCGTTGTTCAGCACACCCATGATCAGGCCTCCGATCAGGGCCCCCGCCACCGTGCCAATGCCTCCTTGGACTGCCGCTCCGCCGATGAAGGCTGCCGCGATCGAATCCAGTTCAAACCCGGTGCCGCCGGCAGGTTGGGCGGAGTTCAGGCGGGCAGTGAAGACCAGTCCTGCTAGTGCGGCCAGTACGCCCATGTTGACGAAGAGCCGGAAGGTGACTGCTTTGGTCCTGATGCCGGAAAGTTCGGCGGCGTGGAGGTTACCGCCGATGGCGTAGATGTGCCGGCCGAAGATGCTGTTGTTCATCAGCGCGGAGTAAGCGATGACGAGCACGGCGAGAACGATCAACACGATGGGGGTGCCGCGGTAGCTCGCAAGCAGGAACGTGATGACGAGCATGAGCAGCGCGATGAACGCCGTTTTGATGGCGAACCAGGTTAAGGGCTCGTTCTCGAGGTTGAACCTCTTGCGGATCCGGCGTTCCTTCAAGGACTGAAAGAGGATCGCGGCAGTGCCACCGACGCCGAGGATGACGGTCAGCCATTCCAGGACGGAAGTGCCGCCGGTGATGTCGGGCAGGAAGCCGCCGCCCAGCGCGCGCAGTTCGTCGGGAAACGGGGTGATCTGCTGGTTCTTCAGGGTAATCAGTGTCAGCCCGCGGAAGATCAGCATGCCGGCGAGCGTGACGATGAATGCCGGGATGCCGACATAGGCGATCCAGTACCCTTGCCAGGCTCCCACCAGGGCGCCCACCAGCAGGCAGGCGGGGATAGCCAGCCACCATGCCCATCCCCACTGGACCATCATGACCCCGGCGACTGCGCCGATGAAACCGGCGACGGAGCCGACGGAGAGGTCAATGTGCCCGGCGATGATGACCATCACCATGCCTATCGCCAGGATGAGGATGTAGCTGTTCTGAACCACAAGGTTGGTCACGTTCTGGGGCTGGAGCAGGATTCCGTCGGTCAGGACCTGAAAAAGGATAACGATCAGGATCAGGGCGACGAAGATGCCAACCTGGCGGAGGCGGCTTGTCAGGAAGCCGAGGGATTCTCGTAGGGCGGACATGCTATTCCTTTTCTTTGGTCATGTAGTGCATGAGAGTTTCCTGGGAGGCCTCGGCAATTGGGACCTCACCGGTAATGTGGCCCGCTGACAAGGTGTAGATCCGGTCGCAGATGCCCAGGAGTTCGGGGAGTTCCGAGGAAATAACGATGACTGCTTTTCCTTCAGCGGCCAGGCTGGCAATGATCGTATAGATCTCGAACTTGGCCCCCACGTCGATGCCCCGGGTGGGTTCGTCGAGGATCAGCACGTCAGGATCGGAAAACATCCATTTACTCAGCACCACTTTTTGTTGGTTTCCTCCCGAGAGCTTGCCTGTGATGGCAGCAACGGATGGAGCCTTGATGTTCATGCTTGCGCGGTAGCGGTTGGCCACGGCTGTTTCTTCGTTTTTGTCCACCCAGCCGCGTTTTGCCAGCTTTCCCAGGGCCGCCATCGAAATGTTGCGTTTGATGTCTTCAATGAGGTTCAGGCCGTAGTGTTTACGGTCCTCGGTGGCATAGGCAATCCCGTGCCTGATCGCGTCGGGCACGGTGGCGGTGTTGATTTCCCGGCCATGCTTGAAGACTTTGCCGGACACCGCACGCCCGTAGGACCGGCCGAAGACGCTCATGGCGAGTTCCGTCCTGCCCGCGCCCATTAGGCCAGCCAAGCCCACCACTTCGCCCTTGCGCACGGTGAGGTTGGCGTTGGACACCACCATGCGCGTGTGGTCCTGGGGGTGCTGGACCGACCAGTCTTCGATGCGCAGCACTTCCTCGCCGATCTCGGGAGTCCGTTCCGGGTAGAGGCTGTCCAGGTCACGCCCAACCATTCCGCGGATAATGCGTTCCTGGGTGATCTGGCCTTGGTCGAGCCGAAGAGTCTCGATCGTCCTGCCGTCGCGAATGATGGTGACGGCGTCAGCGACCTTTCGGATCTCGTTGAGTTTGTGGCTGATGATGATACTGGTGATTCCCTGGCCTTTAAGGTGCAGGATCAGGTCCAGGAGGTGGCCTGAGTCCTCATCGTTGAGGGCTGCTGTGGGCTCATCCAGGATGAGAAGCTTAACTTCCTTCGACAGCGCTTTGGCGATTTCCACCAACTGCTGCTTGCCGACGCTTATGTGCTGGACCGGCGTGACCGGATTTTCGGCCAGGCCCACCCTGGCCAGCAGCTTTGCCGCTTCCAGGTTGGTTTTGCGCCAATCCACCCAGCCGTTTCTGGCCTGCTCATTGCCGAGGTAGATGTTTTCGGCGATCGAGAGGTAGGGGCTGAGGGCAAGCTCCTGGTGGATGATCACGATGCCGCGCTTTTCACTGTCGTTGATGCCTGAGAAGTTGCACGCCTCGTTTTCGAAGAGGATTTGCCCGTCGAACGAATTGTCAGGGTAGACGCCGGAGAGGACTTTCATCAGGGTCGATTTCCCGGCGCCGTTCTCTCCGCAGATGGCATGCACTTCACCGCGGTTAACATCCAGCGTGACATCCTGCAGGGCCTTGACCCCTGGGAAGGTCTTGGTGATTCCTCGCATTTGAAGAATGGGTGTGTTCATCGTCAATTCCCACTGACTGGTTGGAAGCTGGCAACCTGCTGCTGCAGGTGCTGGGGGAAGGGTGTGGCCGGGCCGAAAGGGCCCGGCCACCGCCCTGCGGGGTTGTTACTTGACGTCGGCGTCCGAGTAATAGCCGGACTCCAGGAGTTCCTTCTTGTAGTTGTCCTTGGTGATGATCACGGACTCAAGCAGATATGCCGGTACCACCTTGACCTTGTTGTCGTAGGTCTTGGTGTCGTTCACTTCCGGCTCCTGGCCCTTCAGCACCGAATCGACCATCTTTACGGCCTGAGAGCCCAGCTGGCGGGTGTCCTTGAAGATGGTGGAGTACTGCTCGCCGGCGATGATGGACTTGACCGAGCCTTTTTCGGCATCCTGACCGGTCACGACTGGAAGGGTTCCCTTGGCGTAGCCGCCCGTGCTGGTCAATGCGGAAATGATGCCGATGGAGAGGCCGTCATATGGGGAGAGCACTCCGTCCAGTTTGGTGCCTGAGCTGTAGGCGGCGGTGAGGATGTCCTCCATGCGCTTCTGGGCCACGGGAGCCTGCCAGCGCAGGATGGCTGCCTGCTCGAACTTTGTCTGGCCGCTGGGCACCTTCAGAGTTCCGGCGTCCAGGTAAGGCTTCAGCGTGTCCATGGCGCCAGTCCAAAAGAAGTTGGCGTTGTTGTCATCCGGGCTGCCGGCAAAAAGCTCGACGTTGAAGGGGCCCTTACCCTCCACCTTGTTGCCGCCGGCATCCACCAGGCCGAGCCCGGTCAGCAGGGACGTTGCCTGCTGCACGCCCACCGTGTAGTTGTCGAAGGTGGTGTAGTAATCAACGTTCGGGGAACCGTTGATCAGCCGGTCGTAAGCGATGACCTTGACGTTCTGCTCTTTGGCTTTGACCAGGACGTCCGTCAAGGTAGTGCCGTCGATAGCAGCAATAATGAGGGCCTTGGCGCCCTTGGTCAGCATGTTCTCAATCTGGGAGACCTGGGTGGGAATGTCATCATTGGCGAACTGAAGATCAGTCTTGTACCCCAGGTCCTTCAAGGACTTCTCGACGTTTCCGCCATCAGCAATCCAGCGTTCGGAAGTCTGGGTGGGCATTGAGATGCCCACAAGAGATTCACTGGGATTGGCAGAGGCCCCTGCCTCAGTGGCTGCGCCTCGGGAGCCGCAACCTGTCGCACCGACAGTGACTGCCAGGGCGACGGCAACGGCGCCCAGGAGTTTCCTAATTCTCATGATTTTCTCCTTTCGCGGAGGTTGGTCCGCGAAGTGGTGCTGGGCCCGCAAGCATCTGCGCTTGCCGGCGGATAAAGCCGCCAGGAGTACCTGGTGTTGATGCCCGAGAGGGCTACGGACACGAGTGGAACTGCGGGTCCGGCAGAATCGGTGGTCGAGCCAGCCGGGCCTGCAGTCCAGAAGCCCATGCATGCTTGTTAGCGCTAACAAGCATGCTACGGCAGAGTTGCATGTGAGTCAAATCACTCTTTGCTTTTCGGGGGTAGTCCTTCTAGCGTGAATTCGGTGCGCCCATGTGCGGCACCGTTGATCTGGAGCTCCAACGCGTGCAGTCCCGGATGATGCACCCTGGTAGTCATCTGCCTGAACGCGTGGCGCTTGGAGATGCTCCTGCTCTCGCCCGGCGCCAGGGTCAGGGTTGAGATTTTGAAGACCTTCGCCGACTGGCTGCCATTGGCCTTGCGGTAGTGGACCAGGTAGTCCACAGCCAGGCGGACATCCTGGGTGCCGGTATTGGAAATCTCGAAGGCGAACGTCAACTCTCCAGGCACCGTGAGGATTTCCTGGTCAAGGCGCGGCCCGGAAACGGCCACCGTCGCCGGCGTGAAGCCAAGCAGCGCCAGCGCGCCCGGATGCCCCTTCTTTATGAGGGTGCGGAGGCCGTGGCGGACCACCCGGCCCGTGTTGCGGTCTGCCGCCGTGAGCCAGTGCCGGGCTGTGTCCACAACAGCATCAGGCGCGTGGCGGGCGAGATCGTTAAGGTGGTTGGCTACAGAACGCCGTACATACTCGGACGGGTCGCGGTAGAGGGCTGTGAGGATGGGCAGGGTGGCTTCGGGCCGCCGGACGAGGGCTGGCACGCGCACCGCCCACGGGAGGTACGGACGTGTGCCCTCGCTCGCCAGGCGGCGAACGTGCTCATTAGGGTGTGCTGTCCACGTCAGGATTGCTGCCAGTGCCCGGTCCGTATTCCTGGCAAGGAGACGCCGGACGGCGAACTCCCCGGTGAGCCGTGGCGTCAGTTCGGCGAGCAGGCCCAGGCAGTCGTCGAAGTCCTCCGCTGCATCCGAGGCGAGCGCGAGTGTAACGGCCGCCTCCGAAACCGGCCAGAGGACCCAGCCGGTGAATTCCGGAACTGCAAGTGCCGCACGGAAGCTGGCGGACGCCGTCGTATATCCCGGGACCGGACCCGTGCTGATGTCGGCCACAAGGGCACCGGCCACCAGGTCGGTCCGTGCACGTAAGTTCAGGTCACCCAGCAGGGATGCGGTGGCAGCAGTTTGCTTCCACTCCACCGTGGGCGCACTTTCCATCAAGATACGCGTGAGCGTGCCTATGCCCGGAGGATCAATCAGTTCGTTCATCACGCCCATGCAGTCAGGCTACCGCCGGAGTACGACAGTTCGGGCGCCGCCGGATCCCTGATGGAAAGGCACGGAACCGATACCGCACCAAGGCCGGGCAACCGGGATAATCTTCACCCTAGGCAAATCTCCATCTAGGGACGGGCACGCAGTGGCACAGCAGGGGTCAGCAGGTTCCGGGGCTACCGGTAAAAGGGCCAGCAAATGGCGGGTCTTCCACGACAAATTCGTCGTGGAGGAGCGCTATGTGGAGCCGGACGACCGGCGGGGCCTGTACCGGGCGTCGATCGTTCTGGTGGCGCTCGGGGTGGCGCTTTTCATCGCCACCTTGATCAGCGTAGTGCAGGCTGATGGCCTCTCCGCCGCTGACGGGCCTGTGCGCGACTGGCTGCTCGGGCTGAGGTCACAGACCCTCACAGTCGTCATGATCTTCCTGGCTGTGGTCTTCGGTCCGGTTGCCCTCCCCATCATCGTCCTGGTGGTCGTTGCCGCCTGGGGCTTCGCGGCAAAGCACGCCTGGCGCCCCATTCTGCTGGCCTCCGCGATGCTCACGGGCGTCATCATTTCCCAGATCATCCTCCAGATTGTGCGGCGCTCCCGTCCCCCGGTGGACCAGATGCTCTTCGGCATTGACCACACCTTTTCGTTCCCGTCCGGGCATGTCCTGGGAGCCTGTGACTTCCTGTTGGTTGGTGCCTTTTTGATTTACTCCCGGCGAAGCAATCGGCGGGCTGCCGTGTTCGGGTTCATCGGGGCAGGCATCGGCATTGTGCTGGCGGCCATCAGCCGTTTGTACCTGGGATACCACTGGCTCAGCGATGCCCTGGCATCGCTATCGCTGTCCTTGGTGATCCTGGGCGGAGTAATCGCCCTTGATACTTGGCGGACGGTGAGGGTTCCAGGCGAGCGGATCACCGGCGAACTGTCGAAGGCGGACGCACCGCGGGACTGAACTCCAAGAGGCCGAACAAGGCGTTCCATTGAGGCCGGAGTGCGGGTGCCAGTGAGTCGGACGGGGCGCCGAGGCGGCTGGCCGCCGTCGTACCTTTTCACACCGGGGGGCTCAGGCGGGCGGCCGGGACCGGGCCCGCTTGAGGGCCCGGTGGAGCTTGACGTTGGCTTCCTCCAGCTCCAGCACCTTGGCAACGCCGGCCAGGTTCAGGCCCTGTTCCAGGAGTTCGCCGATCCGCAGCAGCACCGCAATGTCCGCATCGCTGTACTGCCGTGTGCCGCCGGAAGTACGCGACGGCGTGAGCAGGCCCCGCGTCTCATAGAGCCGGATGTTCTGCTGGCCGGTCCCTGCCAGCTCCGCCGCCACGGAGATGGCATACAGTGCGCGTCCCTTTGCGGGCATTCGCGCCCCTCCTGTTTCCTGCCCTGCCATCAGTTCTCCAAAAATTGTGGGGGAGTCTTGCTTCAGTTTCCCACGGGTGCTATAAAAAATCTATATCCAACACCATAGATCATGGGAGCGGATATTGCATCGATCCAACATCTGACAAGCTGAAGGAGTGGGAAATGATGTTGATGCGTACGGACCCGTTCCGTGAGCTGGACCGGCTCACGCAGCAGGTCTTTGGAACCGCCGCCCGCCCGGCCGCCATGCCCATGGATGCCTGGCAGGAGGACGGTGAGTTCGTGGTGGCCTTCGATCTTCCGGGCGTCAAGCTCGATTCGCTGGACCTGAACGTTGAGCGCAACGTCCTTACGGTCCGGGCGGAACGCCAGGACCCCACCCAGCCCAATGTTGAGCTGGTTGCCTCCGAGCGTCCACGCGGCGTCTTCAGCCGCCAATTGATCCTGGGCGACACCCTGAACACGGACAACATCAAGGCCAGTTACGACCAAGGCGTCCTGACGCTGCGGATCCCCGTGGCGGAAAAGGCCAAGCCGCGCAAGATCGAAATCGAGACGCAGCAGCAGGGCCAGATGCAACAGATCGGAACCTAGGCCAGTGGTGGCGGCACAGGGCAACCCCTGGTTGCCCTGTGCGGCCCGCATTCGGAACTGCAGCTGGAACCGGAAGACTGACATGAGCCAAACCCCGGATTACTACGCCGCCCTGCATATCCCGCATGACGCCACGCGGCAGCAGATCTCACGCGCCTACCGTGCCCTGATGCGCAACCATCACCCGGACATGGAAGGCGGAAGGGCCGCCTCGGCGGTGCAGGAGGGAGCGCAGGGCGGGGTGCAGAAGACCGGGTCTGGTGGAGGAACGCCACCTGAGGCGGAACTGCTGCGGATTATGCAGGCCTTCGCCGTCCTGCGCGATCCAACCCGGCGGGCAGCGTATGACCGCGAGGTGAAGGCGCAGCCGGCAGTCCGTGCAGCACCGGCATCCCAAACGGGGACGGACATCCCGGTCCGCAAGGTCCGGCACGCGGCCGGCCCGCGCGGGAACATCATACGAATCACACCCGTGCGCTGGGAAAGCGGCCCCTGGGCCTAGCTGCCAGGGCACCTGTCATGCCGTAGCAAACCCCCGCGGTCCAACCCGGGAACCACTTCGAGAGGCGGAGAACTGTATGAGCGATTGGCGCCGCTACGATTCACACCTGATGCCTGCATTCCACGAGCGCTTCGAACAACGGTGGGGCCAGGGCACCGCTCCGTTTTTGGATCCGGAGGCGCATGAGGAGCCCGTTCCACGTGCCCAGTGGATCAACCCGACAACCGGTGCGGCGCTGGCCGTGGTACCGGTATGGACGAACGACGAGAGGCAGCAACGGTCCTTCGGCGTGTTCTATCTTCCGCCCGCGGGGGACATTTGGGTGCTGCGGCCGGGCTACACCGGCTACCTCGAACCGGCCGATGGCGAAACGGAGCACCTGGTCACGTTGCGGAACGATGCCTTCCGCAAGGCCGTGGCGCACGCAAAGGAGTTCCTGTTCGGCGACCAGTAATCCCGGGAAGCCTTATGCGCAGGCACCTCAGTTAGACGATTCCTGCGGCGCCGCTGCCCAGCAGGCTCCGGGTCAGGGATTCGGCGTCGCCCAGCAGTTCTTCCGCCGCCGTTGCCAGGTGGGAATCAGACACCGGCACGTCCTCGAGGGCTGCGGCTACCACGGCCCGCCGCACCAGTTCGCGGGCGAAGGAGGCCGTGGTTCCCTGGGTACGCTCGGCGGCGGCAGCCACGGCGTGGGGACTGAAACCGGCCTGCCGGCCGTAGAGGCGAAGGAGCTCAATCCGTTCCTGGAGCGCAGGCAACGGGATCTCCACGGCAATGTCCACCCGGCCGGGCCGCTGTGCCAGCGCGCGCTCCAGCATGTCCGGCCGGTTGGTGGTGAGCACAAATGCGACGTCCGCGTCATTATCCAGGCCGTCCATGGCATCCAGGACTTCAAAGAGCAGCGGCTGCGGCCCGTGGCCGAAACTCCGGTCCTCGGCGATGAGGTCGCAGTCCTCGAGCACTACCATCGAGGGCTGCAAGGCTCGGGCCATCCGTGCCGCCTCCGCGATCCGGGCGAGCGAACCGCCGCTGAGGAGGATGGCTGTGGTGCCCACGCTTTGGCCGAGCAGATAGCGGACGGTGTGTGTTTTGCCTGTTCCGGGAGGGCCGTACAGCAGGACGCCCCGTTTGAGGTGCTGTCCATGGCGCTTCAGGGACTCGCTGTGGGCGGCAATGCCGACGGCGTGGCCCGCCACCTTGTGCAGGAGGCCAGGCGGAAGAATGACTTCCTGCTCCTGCAGCTGCGGCCGGTGATGGAAGGTCACCCCGCCGCTGCTGGGCCCGAACTCACCCATCGTCAGGGAAATGACCTGGCCCTTGAGAACACTCTGGCTGTCCATCCGGCGCCGGTACTCGGCCAGGAACGCAGCACCCGTTTCGGCGTTCTCGGGCGCCACCTCAAGGGAAGCGGTTTGCCGCCCGGACCGGGGATCCGCCGCCCGTTGCAGAACGGCCAGCCGCCCGCCGTCGTACGTGAAAAGCCGCACCCCGAAACCCACCGCCTGGCGCTGGCTGTCCGGCCCCACAGCCAGGTTGACGTAGTCCGGCTGGGCCAGCGGGAACTGCGGGAAGGCCTGTGATTGCTGAAGCATGTCGCTCAACGACTGGTGGTGCCGCTGGCCGCCGCCGCCGACCCCCACCAGCCTGCTTTCCGGGTCCAGGGCCGCGAGCCCGGCCATGACGATGTCCGCATCAACGAACCGGTGGGGCGGAATCTGTTCCTCCACCACCGCAAGGTCTTCGGCAGTCAGGCCCAGGTGCCCGGTCAGCGTATCCAGCAGCTGCACCCCGGCCTGGCGCCTGTGGCTGCTGGCCTGTGCCAGCTGCACCAGATCGGCAAAGTCGTCGATGAACTTCCCCAGTTTTTCATCCATTCCCAGACCCTAGCAGCACGCTCACCGGCACCCTGGGAATCGTGCGAGGATATGGTCCTGACCTCGCGGAAGTTGTAGGACTCCGCAGGTACCGTCCTGTTCATCAGTAAGGGTTGAATCAATGCACATTACCGCCAGGGACCTCGCAGCACTCATCCCGCCGGGGTTCACCCTCGGAGTGGCCACCGCAGCCTTCCAGATCGAAGGCGCGCTGGATGAGGACGGCCGCGGACCTGCGGGCTGGGACGTGTTTTCCCGCAAGCCCGGCGCCATCGTCGAGGACCACAGCCCGGCCGTAGCGTGTGACCATTACCACCGCATGCCCCAGGACGTGGCGCTCATGAAGCAGCTCGGTGTGGATTCGTACCGCTTCTCGTTCGCCTGGCCACGCATCCAGCCCACGGGCAGCGGCGCCGTAAACCGCGCCGGCCTGGCCTTTTACGACCGGCTGCTGGATGAACTCCTCGCCAACGGAATCTCACCCATGGCCACGATCTACCATTGGGACACTCCGCTCGCCCTGGACGAGGCCGGCGGCTGGATGAACCGCGACACCGCCTACCGCCTGGGGGAGTACGCCGCCATCCTCGCCGAAAAGTTCGGCGACAGGGTAGCCCGGTGGGTCACCATCAATGAGCCCGCCACCGTGAGCACCAACGGGTATTCGCTCGGCCTGCACTCGCCCGGGAAGGAGCTCGTCCTGAACGCCTTTCCCACAGTCCATCACCAACTGCTGGGCCATGGCCTGGCCGTGCAGGCCCTGCGTGCCGCGAACGTCCCGGGGGAAATCGGCATGACCAACGTGTACTCGCCGATGGTCCCGAACTCCATCAACCCGCTGGACTACATCAGCGCAGGCCTGATGGACCTGGCCCAGAACCGTCTCTATGCGGACCCCGTGCTGACCGGAAAATATCCGGACCTGATCCGGGCCGCCAAGTTCTTCAGCGCCTTCGACCACCCCGCCGAGGACATGGAGCTCATCTCCCAGCCGCTCGATTTCTACGGGCTCAACTACTACATGCCCACCAAGGTGGCTGTCGGGCCCGGCGCAGGCGCAGTGCCGGCAAGCATGGCCGAGGCCATGGGCAGCGACCTCAGCGCGGCGGGCAGCGGTGGAACCCCCTTCCACGTGGAAACCTGGCCGGAGGCAGACATCACGTCCTACGGCTGGCCGGTGAAACCGGAGTACATGGGAGTCGCCCTCAAGGAAATGGCCGAACGGTACCCCAACCTGCCGCCCGTCATCCTCACCGAGGGCGGGGCCAGCTTCGAGGACATCATCGTCCGGGACAAATCGACCAACACCCGGTTCATTCCGGACGAGCGCCGCCTGAAGTACCTGTCGGACCATCTTGAGGCCGCACTGCGGGCCACCGCTCCGGGGGGTGACGCTGAGTCGATCGATTTGCGCGGCTACTACGTCTGGTCCCTCCTGGACAACTTCGAGTGGTCGGCCGGCTACAACCAACCCTTCGGGCTGCTCCATGTGGACTTCGAGACCCTGGAGCGGACGCCCAAGGCCTCCTACTTCTGGTACCAGGAACTCATCGAGGAGCGCGACCTTGTCAACGCCGCGGGTGCGGCCATCGCACAGGCAGCAGCGCCTGAGGTCCTTGAAACCGAAGCGCCCGACGACGGCGTGGCACCTTTGGGTGCCAGCGCTTAGGGCGTTTGCGGCTGGTAGAGCTTGGGGCCGGGCCGCGCGGGTTGGCCAGGACGCGCGGTTCCGGACCGGGGGCTAGAGAAGGTCCAGCGTGGCGAGCTGCTTGGCTATGCCGGCACCGTCCGGCGAATAGATCCAGGGCACCCTGGACGTGGTGTGGTCGCCGTCCTCCGAGTGGCCGCCTGCGAACACGGACTCGCTGACGGAGAGTTGCCGGATGGCGATGGCTGCAACCTTGTCGGGGTTGTCCTGGGCAAAGCTTGAGTAGATTGCCTCATCGTGCTGGCCGTTGTCGCCCACCAGGAGCCAGCGCATGTCCGGGAACTCCTTGGCCAGCCGGTCCAGGTTTTGCCGTTTGTGTGCCTGGCCGCTGCGGAACCAGCGGTCCTGCGTCAGGCCCCAGTCGGTCAGCAGCAGGGCGCCGGACGGATACATATTGCGGTTGAGGAAACGGGCCAGCGTGGGCGCCGCGTTCCAGGGCCCCGTGGACAGGTAGATCACCGGCGCATCCGGGTGTTCGACGGTGAGCCGGTCCAGCAGCACCGCCATGCCCGGCGTGGCCATGCGCGCCCGTTCGCTCAGCACAAACGTGTTCCAGAGGGCAAGGAAGGGCCGGGGCAGGGCCGTCACCATCACGGTGTCATCGATATCCGAGACGATGCCGAACTTTACATCCGGTGCAATCACCCGGATCTTGGCCTCGACGGGCTCCGTGCCTTCCGCGCGGAGGACGGCGGTGTGCCAGCCCGGTGAAAGCTCGACGTCCACCTCAGTATCGATCAATCCGCCACGGTCCGCTTTGACGTGGGTGACAACATCGCCGATGGTGATCTCGACGTCGGTAAACTGCAGCGGCACGCTGGTGAAGGCGCGCCAGCCGCGGACGTTCTGGTTGCCGTTCTGCGCCGCGTGTTCCGCTTTGCTCCCCGGCAGGGGCTTTTGCGTGAGCAGGACCCGTCCCAGCACGCGCACGAGGCTGGTGGAGCCGTAGCCCTGGTACGCGATGGTCTGGGGAACAAAGTTCCAGCGCTTGGCCAGCCGGATCCGCGCCGAATTAACGGTGTCCGAGATCAGGTGCGCCAGCCGGAACACCTGGTTTCCCGAGAGCACGTCCCGGACCGGAGTGTGCGCTGTTTTCTGTGACGAATTGTTCGGAGCCGTGTCCATGGTTCCACTCTGCCACAGGGCGGCGCCGGGAGAGGGTAACGCTGGTCTCCGGGGAGGTGTATGACGTCAGCCTTCTCCCAGGATCCCGCGCAGGGTCTCGGCGTTCCGCACGGCGTGGCCATCGCCGTCGTTATTGAAGTAGGCGTAAACGTCCAGGCCGCTGCCGGACCACTCGCGGATGCGTTCCGCCCACCAGTGCAGGTCAGCATCGGAATAGGAGCCGGCGTATAGGTGCTCGTGGTCCGGCCCGTGCAGCCGGACATAGGTAAAGGGGGCGGTGGTGCGCAGGATGCAGGGCAGATTGGCGCCGCTCATGATGCAGTAGGCTGCCTGGTGCCGTTCGAGCAGGGCGAACACTTCCGGGCTGTCCCAGCTGGGGTGGCGGAACTCCACACAGACACGGATCCAGTCCGGGACCGCGGCCAGGAAGTAGCCCAGCCGGGCATCGTCCCGCTCCATGCCGGGCGGCAACTGGACCAGGAGGACCGCCCGTTTATCGCCGAGCTCGTGCCAGCACCGCGTAATGCGCTCCAGCCACACCTCGGGCTCATACAGTTTTCGGGCGTGGGTCAGGCCCCGGGGGGCCTTGACGGACATGCTGAAGCCGGGCGGCAGCCGCTGGTTCCACCCGGCAAATGTTGTGTCCCGGGGCCAGCGGTAGAAGCTGGCATTGAGTTCGACGGTTCGGAACCGGGCCACGTAGTGCTGGAGGCGGTCCTTGACCGGCAGCTTGGGTGGGTAGAGGACGTTCTCCCAGTGGTTGTAGCTCCATCCGGAGGTGCCGATATGGATTGCCATGAGTGCCTCCGGTGCCTGCTGCCGTCGATATGAAGGCTACACCCCTGTGCCCGGTCCACTTCGGAGCTGGCTGTGGCAGGGTAAGGGCATGGCGCGAATTGAAGACTATGCAGTTGTAGGTGACCTCCATACCGGGGCGTTGATCAACAAGGAAGGCTCCATCGACTGGCTCTGCCTTCCCCGGTTCGATTCTCCCGCCTGTTTCAACGCGCTGCTGGACACGCCTGAAGCAGGTCGCTGGCTCCTGGCGCCTGCAAGCGGGGGCTCCTGTACCCGCCGGGGCTACCGGGACGGCACCCTTATTCTCGAAACGGAATGGGACACCCCCGAAGGCAGCGTGCGGGTCATTGACTTCATGCCGCCCCGGGACTCGGTGGCGGACATTGTCCGCATCGTCGAAGGCGTCAGCGGCAGCGTGAGGATGCACGGTGAGCTGACCCTCCGCTTCGACTACGGCCACATCATCCCCTGGGTGCGCCGGGACGGATACGGCCTGCATGCCATCGCCGGCCCGGACGCGGTCTACTTTGTCACCCCGGCCCCGCTTCACGGCGAAAACATGCACAGCGTCAGCGACTTCACCGTCAACGCTGGGGAGCGGGTCCCCTTTGTCCTAACGTGGGCGCCCAGCCATGTTGGGCGGCCGCATACTGTCGACGCCGAGGAAGTGCTGGGCACCACCTTTGCGTTCTGGCGCGGCTGGGCCTCGCAGTGCACGGTGGAGGGCCCTTACAAGGATGCCGTGGCCCGTTCCCTGGTGACGCTGAAGGCCCTGACCTATGCCCCGACCGGAGGGATCGTGGCGGCAGTGACCACCTCGCTGCCCGAACAGTTGGGTGGCCCCCGCAACTGGGACTACCGGTACTGCTGGCTGCGCGATGCGACCATGACGCTCCAGGCGCTGCTGGCTGCCGGTTACACCGCAGAAGCCGCCGCCTGGCGGGACTGGCTGTTGCGGGCCGTGGCCGGCGACCCCGCGGACCTGCAGATCATGTACGGGATCCATGGCGAACGCCGCCTGCCCGAGATGGAGCTGCCCTGGCTGAAGGGTTACGAAAACTCGTCCCCGGTGCGCATCGGCAACGGCGCCGCCGAACAGCTCCAGCTCGATGTGTGGGGGGAGGTGCTCGACTGCCTGGCGTTGACGCGGAACTCACTGCTGAAGCACTCGGATGAGGCCTGGGACGTCCAGGTGGCACTGATGGAGCATCTGGAGACCATCTGGGACCAGCCTGACAACGGGCTCTGGGAAATGCGCGGACCCCGCCGCCACTTCACCCACTCCAAGGTGATGGCCTGGGTTGCAGCGGACCGCATGGTGAAGGGTGTCCGCGAATCGGGACTGCCCGGGCCGGCGGAGCGCTGGGAGAAGCTGCGGGACACCATCCACCGCGACGTGATGACCAACGGCTTCGACCCCCGCCGCAACACGTTCGTCCAGTCCTACGGCCGGCCGGAGCTCGACGCCAGCCTGCTCCTGATACCCCGGGTGGGGTTCCTGCCGGCTGATGATCCCCGCGTCATCGGAACCATTGAAGCCATCCAGCGGGAGCTGACCGAGGACGGGTTTGTGCTCCGTTACCGCCCCGACGTAAGCGACGACGGCCTGCCTGGTGATGAGGGCGTCTTCCTGGCCTGTTCGTTCTGGCTGGTGGAGGCGCTGCTGGGTGCGGGCCGCCGCGAGGAATCGAGGGAACTCTTTGAACGCCTCCTTGAGCTGCGCAACGACGTGGGACTGCTGAGTGAGGAATGGGGCGTACGGGCAGGCCGGCAGCTGGGCAATACACCCCAGGCCTTCAGCCACTTCGCGCTTGTGACTAGCGCTTTGGAGCTGCATCAGGATACGGTTCGGCGAAGTGACACCCCCATTCCGCCGGAGACGGCGGAAGCGCGCTGAGGCGGCGCGTATAAGGGTGCGACTTCTCCTTCGCAGAATAGATAAGTATACTTACTAACACCTCATGGAGTGCTCCCAGTAAGCACGGTGCGGTGACTGACGGAGGAGTGATTGCAAATGGCCGGGTATTTTGAGCTCGTGGATGCGCCTGACGGCGGCTACCGGATCAGGATGATGGACGGAGCGGGGAATCTTATGGCCATCTCGGTGACCTTTCCCACGAAAAGGGCAGCTGTAGCCGGAGTGGCAATGGCACGGGAAATCGCCGGGACGGGCCTCATCAGGGACAAGAGCCACGATGGCGCAGGCACGGTGATCCGGGAGCGCGTACGTCCGGTGAATACGGCCAAGGAGGAGGCTGCCCTGGCCAGGAAAACTCCAGGGGCCAAACGGGCAGCGGTCAGCTGATGGCCCTGCAGGCTGCTGGGTCCCCTGACGGCGGGCGCCGGCAGGGGATCCTTTTTGATGTTGACGGCACCTTGATCGATTCGTCATACATCCACACCATCTCCTGGTGGGGCGCCTTCCGCCAGCAGGGGTACGACATCCCGATGGCATCCATCCACCACTTCGTGGGCATGGGCGGTGACCGCCTGGTGGACAGCCTCCTGCCGGCAAGCCGGGACCGTTCCCTTGATCCTGACATCATGGCCAGCCATGGGGCCCTTTACGCCTCGCACTGGCCGGCGCTGCGAACCTTCGACGGCGCGAAAGACCTGCTCGCCCAGTGCCACGCGGCGGGTCTCGCCGTTGCCCTTGCCTCCTCCGCGCGCAAGCAGGATCTGCAGGTCATGAAGGCCACCCTGGACGCCGACGCCTTCATTGATGCCGCTACCAGCGCCAATGACGCCAAGGACAGTAAGCCTGCTCCGGACATCCTCGTGGCGGCGCTGGAGGCCATCGGCGTGGAAGCGGCGGACGCCGTTTTTGTGGGGGATGCGGTGTGGGACATGAAGGCCGCTGCGGCGCTGGGTATTCCTGCGATTGCCGTTACCTGCGGTGGCGTCAACGCCGGTGAACTCCGTGATGCGGGCGCGGTGGAGGTCTACGAGGGTCCGCGCGACCTGCTCGAGAACCTCACATCAAGCGCCATCGGCCGGTTGCTCTCG
Source organism: Arthrobacter sp. Hb9-2 (assembly GCF_059091165.1). Classification (NCBI taxonomy): domain Bacteria; kingdom Bacillati; phylum Actinomycetota; class Actinomycetes; order Micrococcales; family Micrococcaceae; genus Arthrobacter; species Arthrobacter sp. Hb9-2. The sequence goes on from NZ_JBNHGJ010000008.1 coordinate 103,589, forward strand.
CTGGCCTAACTCCTGACCCCGAATCCGACGACCGGCTTCTGACGCCGGTGCGCACCCGCTGCCGCGCCATCCGTCGTCGGACTTTTCGCCGTTCGGTGCTACAGGACCTGGCCGCCGGCAACCGAGTCCTCGTCACCCTGATTGGCCGGCTTGGCCCAGGAGACAGCCACCCGCACCGAGCCGTCGTCGCTCCGGTCAATGTCAGTGGCCACATCCGATGCGCTGGCCCCCATCTCCATGATCCGCTCGCGATAGGTAGCCACGAGCTGCTCCAGGCTCTCTTCCGTCCATTCTCCGGGCCGCATGCGGGTGGAGATTTCAACCGGTTCGGGCTGGTAGAGCGACATAACGTTCCTCTTTCATTTCTGCGGGTGTGGCTCTTCCTACGCTAGGAGCACGAAGTCAGAACAACAAGGATTTTAGTCAGGTTGCTTACTTTTTCCCCCGCGAGCCGATAGCGTCGAAGGATGGGCGCGAGGCCCCGCTGCAGCGAAAAACTTCCGGGAAAGGTGAATTGTGAAAGCACTGACATGGCAAGGAAAACGCTCGGTAAGTATGGAAGAGGTCCCCGATCCCGTCATCCAGGAGCCCACGGACGCGATTGTCCGGATCACCTCCACGGCGATCTGCGGATCGGACCTGCACCTGTACGAAGTGTTGGGGCCGTACATGCACAAGGGCGACGTGATCGGCCACGAACCGATGGGCATCGTGGAGGAGGTGGGAAGCGCAGTCACCAACCTCCGCAAGGGCGACCGGGTGGTGGTTCCGTTCAACATCGCCTGCGGCCGCTGCTACATGTGCGCGCAGGGCCTGCAGTCCCAGTGCGAAACAACCCAGGTCAAGGACAAGGGCTCCGGTGCTGCCCTCTTTGGCTATTCCGAGCTGTACGGTTCCGTTCCGGGCGGGCAGGCCGAATACCTGCGGGTCCCCCACGCCGATTACGGCCCGGTGAAGGTGGGAACCGAGCTGCCGGACGAGCGTTACCTCTTCCTTTCGGACATCCTTCCTACGGCCTGGCAGGCCGTGGAGTACGCCGACACCCCGGCCGGCGGCACGCTGGCCGTCTTCGGGCTGGGGCCGGTGGGGCAGTTCTCGGGCCGCATCGGCGTGCAGCGCGGGCTGCGGGTGATCGGCGTGGACCCTGTGCCGGAGCGGCGCGAGATGGCGGCGCGGCACGGAATCGAAACGCTCGATTACAGCAAGGACGTGGCGGACCAGCTGCGGGAAATGACGGCCGGAAGGGGCCCGGACGCGGTGGTGGACGCCGTCGGCATGGAAGCGCACGGGTCCCCGGTTGCCGGCTTCGCCCACCAGGCACTGGGCCTCCTGCCCGACAAGCTGGCGCAGAAGGCGATGGAGACGGCCGGCGTGGACCGGCTGGCAGCGCTGCACACATCCATCAACGCCGTCCGGCGCGGCGGGACTGTGTCCCTGAGCGGGGTCTACGGCGGCCAGGCCAGCCCGATGCCCCTGCTGACAATGTTCGACAAGCAGATCCAGGTGCGGATGGGGCAGTGCAACGTCCGGCGGTGGACCGACGACCTGCTTCCCCTGGTGGAGGACGACGCCGATCCGCTGGGTGTGATGGATCTGGTCACCCACCGTTCGGGGCTTGAAGGAGCGCCGGCGCTGTACGAAAAGTTCCAGAAAAAGGAAGACGGCTGCATCAAGGTGGTCCTGAACCCCTGAACCCCTGAACCCCTGAACCCCTGAAGCGCGAAGTGCCGTGGTGACGCTCCACCATGGCACTTCGCGCTTCCCCATGGCGCGGGTTATTAGGTGAGGCGGACCTGCCGGTTCATGTCCTTGTAGAGCAGGTAGCGGAATTCGCCCGGGCCGCCCGCGTAGCAGGCCTGCGGGCAGAAGGCGCGCAGCCACATGAAGTCGCCGGCCTCAACCTCAACCCAGTCGTTGTTCAGCAGGTACATGGCCTTGCCCTCCAGGACGTACAGGCCGTGTTCCATGACGTGGGTTTCGGGGAACGGGATGACGCCGCCGGGCTGGAACGTCACGATGTTCACCTGCATGTCGTGGGCAAGATCGTTGGAGTCCGTGAAGCGGGTGGTCTTCCAGGCGCCGTTGGTGTCCGGCATCGCCGTCGGCTCCACGTCCTTTTCGTTGGTGACGAAGGACTTGGCTTCGTACCCCTCGAGGCGTTCGTAGGCCTTGCGAATCCAGTGGAAGGACACGACGTCGTCGGAGACATTCTCCAGGCCCCACTCCGAACCGGCGGCCAGGTAGGCGTAGCCGCCTTCCTCCAGCTGGTGCAGTTCACCGTCCAGGTTCAGGTTGACCCTGCCGCGGGTCACGAAAACGACCCCTTCGACTCCGGCCTCGAATTCGGCCTTGGGCGCGCCGCCGCCCGGACCGATCTCCACGATCAGCTGCGAGAACGTGGTGGCGAAGCCCGAAATGGGGCGGGCGATGATCCAGGAGCGGGTGTTCGAAAAGCCCGGCAGGTTGGACGTGACGATGTCCGTCATAACGCCCTTGGGGATCACCGTGTACGCCTCGGTGACGATGGCCCGCTCGGTGGTCAGGTGGGTCTGCGGCGGCAGTCCACCGGTGGGGGAATAGTACTTGCCCATGGCGAAGATCCTTACTTAGGAGTTGGAGGTGGTGGCGAGCCGCGGGTGCGCCAGTCCGGTGAGCTGGGGGAGTCCGATGCCGGCAAGCGCCTGCACTTCATCGGCGCCAACGGCGCCGCACTGGACGCCGCGCAGCACGAACGCGGCCAGCGCACGGGCCGTGGCAGGCTCGTCCATCACGCCGCCTTCAGTCTGCTCCACGTAGTTCCGCAGGCGGGCTGCGGCCGCGGGAAGGCCCTGCCGGTAAAAGGCGTAGGTGGCGGCGAATCTGCTGGGCAGCTGGGCCGGGTGCAGGTCCCAGCCCTGGTAGTAGCCGCGTTCCAGCGACCGCCGGACCAGCCGGCCGTGCAGCTGCCAGGCGTTTTCGACGTTGTCGCCCACCGGAATGATGTTGGTGGACCCGTCCGAAAGCCGGATGCCCGTGCCGGCAACTGCCAGCTGCATGACCTCTTTGGCGAAGTCCGCCACCGGGTGCTCCATGGACTGGTACTCCGCGGAAATCTGCAGCGACGCCGAGTAGTCGTAGGTGCCGTAGTGCAGGCCGCTGATCCGGCCCGGGACGGCGTGCGGCAGCTGCGCCACGGGGGAGGTGCCCTCCGGTCCGAGGATCAGCTGCGGTGTTTCCACCTGGACTTCGAACCGCAGCCGTCCGGCGGGCAGCCCGTGGATATCCTCCAGCCGGGACACGGCGTAGTCCATGGCCTGGACCTGCGCCACGGTGGTGACTTTGGGCAGGGTCAGGACCAGCCCGTCCGGCAGTTCTCCGGCGGTAGCCAGGCCGGAGACGAACAGGTCCAGTGTGCGCAGTCCGCGGGCCCGGGTGGGGGCCTCGAAGCATTTGAAGCGGATGCCGATGAAGGGCGGCGCAGAGCCGGCCGCGACGCTGGCGGCCACCGCGGAGACCGCGGCAACGGCGGCCGCGTCCTCGGCGTCGTCGCCCCTGTCCCCGAAGCCGTCCTCGAAGTCGAGGCGCAGGTCCTCAATGGGCTCACTCGCCAGCTTGGCTTGTACCCGCGGGGCAACAGCTTCCGCGAGGGCGGCGTCTTGGCCCAGCAGCGTGCCGAGCTTCACCAGGCCGCCGTGCGCTTCAGCAGTATCCAGCGCCTCGGCGCCCCACTCAGCAGCGAACGAGGCCGTAAAACGGTCCGCGGGCACGTACACGGTATGGACGGGCTGGCGGGAGCCGTCGTCGCCCGGGTAGTTCCGCTCCAGCAGCCGGTCCGTCGCAGCAAGTTGCCCGTCGATGTGTGCCAGGTCACCCGCCGACAGCGAGGTCCGGGGTGTTGCCGCCATGCCTCAGCCCACCAGTTCGTAGGCCGGGGTGGTGAGAAAATCGGTGTAGTCGTCCGAAAGGCAGATATCCCCGATCAGCCCGCTGGCCGGCTGGTAGTAGCGGCGGAACGCTTCGTCGCCCACCTCGGAGCGGAGCCGTTCCGTCTCCTCGCCCAGGATCCGCTCCACGAGCTCCTTGGTCACGGTGTTGCCGGTATCAGCCAGGACGGACTTGTTGCGGATCTGCTGCCACACCTGCGAGCGGGAGATTTCCGCCGTGGCCGCATCCTCCATCAGGTTGTGGATGGCGACGGCACCGTTCCCGGACAACCACACGGCGGTGTATGCGACGGCCACGTAGAGGTTCAGCCGGAGGCCCGACTCGGTGACCTGGCCGTCGGCGGAGGCCACGTCCAGCAGCTGCTCCGCCGTAACGGAAACCTCGGGGCGCTGCTTGTCCAGCTGGTTCGGTTTGTCGCCGAGGACGGCGTCGAAGACTTCCCGGCAGGTGGGAACCAGGTCCGGGTGCGCAACCCAGGAGCCGTCAAAGCCGTCGTTCGCCTCGCGGGTCTTGTCCGCGCGGACCTTGGCGAAGGCCGCCTCGGTAACCTCCGGGTGGCGGCGGTTGGGGATGACGGCCGCCATGCCGCCCATCGCGAAGGCGCCGCGCTTGTGGCAGGTCTTCACGAGCAGTTCGGTGTAGGCGCGCATGAACGGGGCGGTCATGGCAACCGAAGCGCGGTCCGGCAGTACAAACTCCTCGCCGGCGTCGCGGAAGTACTTGATGATGCTGAACAGGTAATCCCAGCGGCCGGCGTTCAGCCCGGAGGCGTGGTCGCGCAGTTCGTACAGGATCTCATCCATCTCAAATGCGGCCGGGATGGTTTCGATCAGCACGGTGGCGCGGATGGTGCCCTGGTTAAGCCCCAGGTAGTCCTGCGCGAAGACAAAGACATCGTTCCACAGCCTGGCCTCGAGATGGCTCTCCATCTTGGGCAGGTAGTAGTACGGTCCCTGTCCGTTGAGGACCAGCTGCTTGGCCACGTGGAAGAAGTGCAGGCCGAAGTCCACCAGCGCGCCGACGGCGGGTTCGCCGTTGATGAGCAGGTGCTTTTCCGGCATGTGCCAGCCGCGGGGCCGGGCCACCACGACGGCGAGCGGCGCGTCGGTGCGGAGCCTGTACTCCTTGCCCTCGGCCGACGTGTGGCTGAGGGTGCCCTGGGCGGCGTCGCGGAGGTTCAGGATGGCGTCGATGACGTTGGCCCAGGTGGGTGTGCTGGCATCTTCAAGGTCCGCGAGCCACACCTTGGCGCCGGAGTTCAAGGCGTTGATGGCCATCTTTGCCGGCGAGGCGGGCCCGGTCATCTCAACCCGGCGGTCCTGCAGCGCCGCGGGCGCGGGCGCAACCTTCCAGTCGCCGTCGCGCACGTCCTGGGTTTCCGGCAGGAAGTCCAGCTTGCCGGTCTCGGCTACGCGCTGCCGCTTGACGCCGCGGGCTGCCAGGAGTTCGTTGCGGGTGCCGGCAAAACGGGTGTGCAGCTCCTCCAGGAATGCCAGCGCCTTGGGGGTGAGGATCTCCTCCGCGCGCTCGATGGGCCGGGGGTCTGTGACAGTGATGGCCATTTCTGGTCCTTTCCTTGTACTGAAGTCAGGCAGTGAATCAGGCGCTGGCCAGGGCGGCTTCGAGGTCCTTGGCTGCAGCAGCCGCTGATGCCGCGTTGGCGGCGTGGGCGGCGGCAGCAACGGCTGAGGCAACATCGGCGGCGACATGGGGATCGAAGACGCTGGGGATAATGTAGCTGGCATTGAGCTCGTCGTCAGCTACCCGGTTGGCAATCGCCTCCGCGGCGGCCACCAGCATCTCCGGAGTGATGTCCGATGCGCCGGCGTCGAGCAGGCCCCGGAAGAAGCCGGGGAAGGCAAGCACGTTGTTGATCTGGTTGGGGAAGTCGCTCCGGCCGGTGGCCACCACTGCGGCGTGCCGGGAAGCGATCACGGGATCGATCTCCGGCGTGGGGTTGGCCATGGCGAACACGATGGCGTTCTCTGCCATGGCGGCAACCTGCTCTTCGCCGATCACGTGCGGGGCGCTGACGCCGATGAAGATGTCCGCACCCACGAGGGCCTCGTGCAGGGTGCCGGCGAAGCCTTCTTCGTTGGTGTTCGCGGCAATCCAGCTGCGGTGTTCGTCGTTGTACTTCTCGCCGGAGTGGATGGCGCCGGAGCGGCCGGCGGCGATGATGTGCCGCGCGCCCTGGGCCTTCAGGAGCTGGATGATGGCCGAGCCCGCGGCCCCGACTCCGGAAACCACAATCCGAACCTCATCGAGCTTCTTGCCAACAACCCGGAGCGCGTTGACCAGGGCGGCGAGCGTGACGATGGCGGTGCCGTGCTGGTCGTCATGGAAGACCGGGATGTCCAGTTCCTCGCGGAGCCGGTTTTCGATCTCGAAGCAGCGCGGGGCTGCAATGTCTTCCAAGTTGATGCCGCCATACACGGGAGCCATGGCCTTGGCAATCATGATGATCTCTTCGGTGTCCTGGGTGTCGAGGCAGACGGGCCAGGCGTCCACGTTGGCGAACTGCTTGAACAGTGCGGCTTTGCCTTCCATCACGGGCAGGGCGGCGGCCGGGCCGATGTTGCCCAGGCCCAGGACGGCGGATCCGTCGGTGAGGACGGCGATGGTGTTCCGCTTCACGGTCAGGTTGCGGGCCGCTGCGGGGTCCTCGGCGATGGCAAGGCAAACGCGTGCGACGCCGGGAGTGTAGGCGCGGGAGAGGTCGTCGCGGTTGCGCAGGGCTACCTTGGGGACGACTTCGAGCTTGCCGCCCAGATGCATCAGGAAGGTGCGGTCCGAGACGTGCTGGACAGTCACGCCGTCGAGCGCGTTGAGGGCGTCTTTGACCCTGCCGGCGTGCTCGTCATCGGTGGTGTTGCAGGTGACATCGACAACCAGGGTCTCGTGGTGGGACTCGCTGACGTCCAGGGCGGTGATGGCTGCGCCCGCGGCGCCGACGGCCGCGGCGAGCTCGCTGGTGGCGCTGAAGCTTGACGGTGCTTCCACGCGCAGGGTGATCGAATTTCCGGGGCTGGGGTTCGCCATTGAATGTCCTCCTGTTAGGCCCGGGACGGGCTTCTGCTCGAAACCGAATGTTTTCGTATTATGGATATTATTATCTACTTTGTGGAATTACAACCCCGTCTTGCCGTTCATCGCGTCTACCGGGCCCGTGCTGTATCTTGAGAGCATTAGGGCAATTCTTTTCACGATGCGGATAAGACTTGTCGGAATCCGAGTCCACAGGAGACTGGTACATGGCTGAGAAAGCCGCAGGTGGCGTCCAATCCGTTGAGCGCGTCTTCGAACTGCTGGAACTAATCACTGACGCCGGCGGCGATGTCACCCTCAGCGAGTTGTCCTCGTCCACGGACCTACCGCTGCCCACAATCCACCGCCTGCTGCGCACCCTGGTGTCGCTGGGCTACATCCGCCAGCTGCCCAACCGGCGCTACGCCCTGGGTCCGCGGCTCATCCGCCTGGGCGAAGGAGCCAACAAACAGCTTGGTGCGGTAGCCCGCCCACAGCTGAAAACGCTGGTGGACCGGCTGGGGGAGACCTCCAACATGGCCGTGCTCGACTCGGACATGGTGATTTACGTGGCGCAGGTGCCCTCGCTGCACTCGATGCGCATGTTCACGGAGGTGGGCCGGCGTGCCCATACCCACGCCACCGGCGTCGGCAAAGCCATCCTGGCGCAGCTGGACGACGACACCGTCCGCGGCATCGTCACCCGCGCCGGGATGCCCACCCCAACGGCGAAGAGCCTCGGCGACGTTGATGACCTCCTGGCCGACCTGAAGCTCATCCGGGAACGGGGCTACTCCATTGACGAGGAGGAGCAGGAACTGGGCGTCCGTTGCTTCGCCATGGCCGTGCCCAACGCTCCCACCCCCACCGCAATTTCCGTTTCGGGTCCGGTGTCCCGGGTGGACGAGCACTTCGCCGACAAGGCCGTACCGGTCCTCCGCGAAGCTGCCGAGGCCATCTCCCTGGAACTCAACCGCAACTGATCCAAACCCTGGAGTTTTGTCCAGATATGCAGGCTTTTAGGCACTTCAAACCTGCATCCGGACAAAAACTCCTAGGATGACGCCGACGGCGGCCTGCTTCTTCCGGAAGCGGGCCGCCGTCGGCGTTCCATGGTGTTAGTGCTCTGACGCCTTTTCGGACGACTGGACGGGGACTTCCTTGCCGTCGCAGTCGATGAGCTTGCCGCCTTCGAAGCGGTCGCCGTCGGCAAGGCATTTCAGGTCCTCTTCCCGGACCACGCGTTCGGTGCCGGCAACAAACACCGACTGGTTCTCCGAGTTGCCCGCCTTGAGGTGGTTGAACAGCAGGTTCAGCAGGATCGCCATTACGGCAGCCGAGCTGATGCCGGAGTGGAAGATGGTGCCGAACCAGGACGGGAACTGGTCGTAGAAGCTCGGAGCGGCGATGGGGATCATGCCGAATCCGATGGACGCCGCCACGATGATCAGGTTCATGTTGTTCTTGTACTCGACCTTGGAGAGGGTGCGGATGCCGCTCGCAGCCACCGTTCCAAAGAGCACGACGCCGGCGCCGCCCAGCACGGGGGTGGGCACCGCTGCGACCACCCGGCCCAGGACGGGCAGCAGGCCGAGGATCACCAGGATCAGGCCGCCGGCGCTGACCACGAAGCGGCTCTTGACGCCGGTGATGGCCACCAAACCAACGTTCTGGGCAAAAGCGCTCTGGGTGAAGGAGTTGAACAGCGGGGAGATGGCGCTGGAGAGCATGTCCGCACGCAGGCCGTCGCCGATCCGCTTGGAGTCCACCTTGGTGCCCACGATCTCGCCCACCGCGATGATGTCCGCCGAGGTTTCGGTCAAGGTCACCAGGATGACGATGAGCATGGAGATGATGGCGGCGATCTCGAACACAGGCGGACCGAAGGCGAACGGGGTGGGGAAGGCGACGATCTCGCCCTGGCCCACCTTGGAGAAGTCCGCCATACCGAAGGCGAAGGCGATCGCGGTGCCCAGGACCATCGCAAGCAGGATGGACAGCCGGGAGATCGCGGCGCTGCCCACCTTGCTCAGGAGCAGGACGATGGCCATGGTGGCTGCCGCGAGGCCGATGTTGGCCATGCTGCCGTAGTTCTCGGCAGTCCGGTTGCCGCCCATGGCCCAGTTGGCCGCCACGGGCATCAGGGTAAGTCCAATGGTGGTGATGACCGTTCCGGTGACCACGGGCGGGAAGAACCGGATGATCTTGGAGAAGAGGGGAGTGATCAGCAAGCCGATCAGCGACGCCGCGATGACGGACCCGAAGACAGCCTGGATTCCGCCTCCGCCATGGACGATGGCAACCATGGTTGAAACACCCGCGAACGAGACGCCCTGGACCAGTGGCAGCTGCGAGCCGAAGAACCGGACGCCGATGGTCTGCAGGATGGTGGCCAGGCCGCCCACGAAGAGGCAGGCGGCAATCAGCAGGCCGATGTCCTGCGAGGACATTCCGGCGGCGGCGCCGATGATCAGGGGCGGGGCAATGATGCCGCCATACATCGTGAGGACGTGCTGGAAGCCGTAGGCAAAAGTGCTTGCGATGGGAAGCCGCTGGTCCTCCGGACGGGCCGGCTGCTTGCTTTTACCGGCGGCCGCAGCGGCCAGTTTCTTTCTGGTGTTCATGGCAGACTTTCTTGGTTCATGGCAGACGACATTGTCTGGCTAACGGGGTCTGGCTAACGGGTGTTGCGGAAAGACGTGGATGAAAGCCCGGAGTTTTTGTCCACGTATGCGGACTTGAAGTGCGCTGAGGTCGTCGTATCTGGACAAAAACTCCGGGCCTGGAGTTGTGGGTGGTGCGGTTTAGCAGAAGCCGGCGATGCCGGACCAGGCGATGCCCGCCGGCGTAGCGTCGTCGCGCTGGACGGTGGCCTCGATCAGGCCGTAGGGGCGGTCGGCGGCGTAGAAGACCTCGTTGGGGTTGTCGAGGCCGAAGGGTGAGAGGTCCACGAGGAAGTGGTGCTTGTTGGGCATGGAGAACTTGATCTCGTCGATCTCGCTATGGGCTTCCAGTACCTTGGTGCCCATGTCGAACAGGGTTTGCTGCAGGGCGTGGGAGTACTTCTCGGTGAAGCCTTCAAGCAAAAGACCCTTGACGTCCTCATAGCTCTTGTTGAAGTCCAGGGCGCTGAAGTCGGTTCCGGTCTTGAAGCGCCAGCGCGCGGAGACGTCGGTGGCCAGGATGCGGTCCGTGGTCTCCTGAAGGGTGGTGTACCTGTCCTTCGGGTAGCCCACGAAGCCTGACTGGGTGGACTTCAGGACGGTCAGGTCCTTCAGTCCGGAGATGAGGTGGGTGGTGGCGCCGTCGCGGACCAGTACCGCGGTACGCACTTCCTGGCCGTTGCGCACGAAGGAGTGGTCATGCTCCGTACCGTGGGCCTGGATCCGGTCCCAGCTGTAGGACTCGGCTTCCCAGCGGCCGCCGGTCACCCATTCAAAGCTGGAAGTGAAGTGCTCAGCCAGCCGCAGTAGGAATGCCTCCGGGGAGCCGACGCCGTCACGGGCGAAGGCATAAATGGTGTTTTTCTGGGTGTCGGTGGCCACCACGTGGGCGTTGTCGCCTTCGAGGTGCGCGGCCGCAAAATCCCCCCGCAGTTGCGAGGTGACGTTGAGGTCTTCGATTTCGTGGCGGTCGCTGTCGCGGGTGATCTTGACGACCCGGACCTCGGCCTTTCCGTACTGGTTTTCGCCGAGGATGATCTTGCTGCTCATGGTCTGTTCCCAACTTCCGGTTAGGTGGAACCTAGGTTCCATCACTGAAATTAAGCGCGCGTTTCAAGCGCGTTTCCGGTGGAGCCGACCCAACAAAAAAGAGCCGGCATCCATTGATGCCAGCTCATTACGACCCTGCCTGCTGCTCCCAGGTTACGTGACATACACCACGAATTGAAACCAGCGTAGCTCAGCAAACCGGTGGTGTACATCACAAACCGAAAATTCAATTTGTGACCGGGGAGGGCGGGAACCGTTGACGAAGCAGCGGGAGGCCGCCTAAGCTATTCCACATAGCAAAAGTTATTTTCCATTTTGCGGAAGTACTTAAACCCCTCGGAGGAGGATCAGATGTACCAGCAGGACACGACGCCGGTTTCACCGGCACAAACGGCGGCACCCTCAGTCCAGGAGTTCTACCTCCCCCTTGGCGGCGGAACGGATCCGGACTTCTACTTGCCGGCCGACCGGGACCATGTCCCCGGGCGCTTTTCGCGCTGGGTCCACGCGCTGCCGGGCTTCGGTAAGCGCCCCTAGCGAAGCCGGGCTTCGGTAAGCGCCCCTAGCGAAGCCGGGCTTCGGTAAGCGCCCCTAGCGAAGCCGGGCTTCGGTAAGCGCCCCTAGCGAAGCCGGCTGCAGCAAGCGCACTGGCATAAAGCACCAGGCCTGGCGGTACAGCTTCCGGTACCGCCAGGCCTTTGCGCGTCTTGGGACTCTTTCCCGCCTAGCCGTTCACCAGCCGCCGCGCGGCCGCGGAGTGCTCGGCGATGAGCCCGGCAACATCCAGACCGGGGATCTGCCCGTCCACCACGCGCCACTGCCCGCCCACCATCACCCGGTCGGCGCGGTCGGCAGCACACAGCAGCAGCGCGGCGACAGGGTCATGGCTGCCCGAAAAGCGCAGGTCGTCCAACCGGAACAGCGCCAGGTCTGCCTGCATCCCCGGAGCAAGCTGGCCCAGCCCCGGACGCCCAAGAACGACCGCCGAGCCCCGCGTGGCCCAGCCGAGCGCCCTTTCCACAGGGACGTCTGCCCCGTAGCGCAGCCTTTGGAGGTACAACGCCTGCCGCGCTTCCAGGATCATGTTCGAGGCATCGTTCGACGCCGAGCCGTCCACTCCCAGCCCCACCGGCACCCCGGCGTCCTCCAGTTCCAGGACGCGTGCGGTCCCTGACGCGAGACGCATGTTTGAGGTGGGGCAATGCGCGACGGCGGTGCCCGCGGCTCCCAGCCTGGCAATTTCCGCGTCGCTGAAATGGATGCCGTGGCCCAGCCACGTGCGCTCCGTCAGCCAGCCCACGCTGTCCAGGTAGTCAACGGTCCGCAGCCCAAACATCTCCCGGCAGAAGTCCTCCTCGTCCAGGGTCTCGGCCAAGTGGGTGTGCAGCCGCACGTCCAGCCGCTCGGCGAGCGCGGCGCTTTCGGCCATGATGTCCTTGGTCACCGAGAAGGGCGAGCACGGCGCAAGGGCAATCTGGATGACAGCGTCCTCACCGCGCTCGTGGTACCTGGCCACCAGGCGTTCGCTGTCGGCCAGCACCACCTCCGGTGCCTGGACGGTGGATTGGGGCGGCAGGCCGCCGTCGTCCGTTCCGAGCGTCATTGATCCGCGCGTCAGGGTGGCCCGCATTCCCAGACGGCGCACCGCTTCAACCTGGATGTCGATGGCGTGCTCCAGCCCGCCCGGGAAGAGGTAGTGGTGATCGGCTGCCGTGGTGCAGCCCGAGAGCAGGAGTTCGGCGAGTGCCACGGTGGTGGCGAGCTCAAGGTCCCGGGGCGTGAGCCGGGCCCAGACCGGATACAGGTTCTGCAGCCAGGGGAACAACGGGGCGTTCGCCACCGGACCCCAGGCGCGGGTGAGAGTCTGGTAGAAGTGGTGATGTGTGTTGATCAGGCCCGGCAGCAGCACGTGGCTTCCGGCGTCGAAGAGCTCCGTGCATGGTTCCGCCGGACGCTGCCCCGCCGCGAGTACTTCCACGATGGTTCCGCCACTGACCACCACTCCGCCCGAGGCGTCCAGGTGGTTTGCGGTGAAGGCGGCCTGCGGATTCCGGATCCAGAGGCGGGATGCGGCGGCAGGAGCGGGAGGATGGGTCATGGAGTGTCCTTGTCTGAGCGCAGGTGCGGTATATCCAGCTCAGTGAGGCCTGTCTGCTGATCCAGGTGCCGGCGGCTGCGGGCAGCGGCGGTGCCATCAGAGTAGGGAACAAGCCTGACCTGCGTCAACGTCCCCGCAATGTGACCGGCCGCGGCCAACCCAGTGAAGAGCACGTAACCTGGATTTCACATTGCGGAATAAAGTTTTCAGAAAACTATGGCGCGGGCCACAATCCGGTGCTAATCTCGATTTTGCCAAAGGCGGGCACCCGGACTTCGGGAAGCTATCTACCAGGCGCAACTTAACCTTCACAGCACATGCTGAAGCCTGGTAACCGTCGCACCTGGTTCTACTGGTCCTGCAAGCGGCAACAGGCTTCCCGGCAATAAGGAAGTCGCATCATGAGTACCACCGTCACGGCCGAGGAATTTTTGGCCAGATCCATCCGGCTGGCAACGGCCAACGTCCTGAACAGCGGCGGCCCCTTCGGCGCCATTATCGTCACCGCGGACGGCAAAACGTTCGACGGCGTCAACCGCGTCACTGCGGACAACGATCCCACGGCCCACGCCGAAGTCACTGCAATCCGCACCGCCTGCCGCGAACTCGGCACCTTCGACCTCAGCGGCGCCGTCCTCTACACCAGCTGCGAGCCATGCCCCATGTGCCTGGCTTCCGCACTCTGGGCCCGCGTCGAGCGGGTGGTCTTCGCTGCGGACCGGCACGACGCCGCCTCCGTCGGCTTCGATGACGCCGTCTTCTACGAATACTTCGACAACCAGGACAGGGATTCCCTGATGCCGGTATCCAAGCTGGAGCTGGGCGATCCCCAGGCCCCGGCCCCGCTGGAGCCGTTCAACACCTGGAACACGCTTGAATCCAGGATCGACTACTAGGCCCGGCGGCTCACCATGACCATCCTGGATTCCTCCCACGAGGAGCATTCGGCTCCAACCCCCCGCACCCCCCAGCCGGCATCAGGCACCCCCAGGCCGCCGGCGTCGAACGCCATCCTTGACCGGTTCTTCCACATCACCCAGCGCGGTTCCACGCTGGCCCGTGAATTCCGCGGCGGCCTGGTCACCTTCTTCACCATGGCGTACATCGTTATCCTCAACCCCCTGATCCTGGGCGGTTTCAGCGCAGGCAACGCCCCCACCGATGTCGCGGGAGGCTGGCTCTCCGCCGCACAGGTGGGAGCAGTCACCGGACTCACCGCCGGCGTCATGACCATCCTCTTCGGCCTCGTCGCCAACCTGCCGTTCGGCCTTGCAGCCGGGCTGGGCATCAACTCCTTCCTGGCCGTCTCGGTCATCCAGGAAGTCACCTGGGCCGAAGCCATGGGCCTGGTGGTGATCAACGGCATCCTGATCGTGCTGTTCGGCATCACCGGAGCCCGGACCGCCATCTTCCGGGCCGTCCCCAAGGAGCTGAAGGCCGCCATCACGGTGGGCATCGGCCTGTTCATTGCCTTCATCGGTTTTGTGGATTCCGGCTTCGTAAAGGCCACTGCGGGCGGACCGCCCGTCCAGCTGGGCAACGGCGGCTCCATCACCTCCGTCCCCACACTTGTGTTCATCGTCGGACTCCTGGCCATGGGCATCCTCGTGGCGCGCAAGGTCCAGGGCGGACTGCTGATCGGCATCGTGGCCACCACCTTCCTGGCCGCCGTCGTGGAAGCAGTGATGCAAATCGGCCCGGCCAGCGAAACCAACCCCGGCGGCTGGCACTTGAACACCCCCGTACTGTCCGGCCAACTGGTGTCCGCCCCGGACCTGGGCCTGGTGGGGCAGTTCGACCTGTTCGGCGCCTTCAGCCGGATCGGCGGACTGGCCGCGACCATGCTGGTGTTCACCCTCGTGTTCACCAACTTCTTCGATGCCATGGGCACCATGACCGGCCTGGCCAAAAGCGCCGGGGTGGCCCACAAGGACGGCACCTTCCCCCGGCTGAAGTCGGCCTTCATTGTCGAAGGCATCGGCGCCGTCGCCGGCGGAGCAACATCCGGCTCCTCCAACACCGTCTACATCGACTCCGCGGCCGGCATCGGCGAAGGTGCCCGTACAGGCCTGGCGTCCGTGGTGACCGGTGTGCTGTTCCTGGGTTCGATGTTCCTCACGCCGCTCACCAGCGTGGTGCCGCTTGAGGTGGCAGCCGCTGCCCTGGTGGTGGTGGGCGCGATGATGATGGCGCAGATCCGCGAGATCAAGTTCAGCAAGTTCTCCGTGGCGCTGCCCGCGTTCCTGACCATCGTGACCATGCCGCTGAGCTACTCCATCGCCAACGGCATCGGCGTGGGCTTCATCAGCTGGGCCATCATCGGCGCGGCTTCCGGGAAAGCGAAGAAGATCCATCCCCTGATGTGGGTGGTCAGTGCCGGGTTCCTGGTGTACTTCGCCCGCGGGCCCATCAACCTGCTGCTGGGCGCCTGACCGCAGTTTTATCCGCACCTGCTCCGCTTTCGGGCATCCGCACCTGTGACCCTGGGTGCGGATGCCCGAAACGGCAGCAATATCCCGTGAAGCCGGACCAATGCTTGGTCCGGCTGGCATTAGGAACGACAATATGGACACCACCGCAACGTGGAAAAAGGAGTGCCGCCATGCTTGACTTGATTCCTTCACTTCACGGCTGGGCCCCGGCCATCATCGGACAGCGGTTCGCGGTGGCCACCATCGTGCGGGCCAGCGGCTCCGTTCCCCGGCCCGTCGGCAGCTCCATGCTGGTGTCCGACGCCGGCGCCGTCCTGGGCAGCCTCTCCGGCGGCTGCGTCGAGGGGGCAGTCGTGGCGGCGGCCCTGGAATCAATGGACGACGGCGCCACCCGGCTCGAGACGTTCGGCTACAGCGCCGCCGATGCCTTCGCCGTTGGGCTCACCTGCGGGGGAGAACTGGACGTGCACATCGAACCGGCAAACGGGAACCCCTGCGGCCGGCTGGCGGAGGCATTGCTGCAGCTGGCGGCTTTTGGGCCGGGGGAACCGGTGGCGCTGGTCCGGAGGTTGGACGCCGGCGGCGGCGCCGTCGTTCTTTCCCAACCGGCCGCTGCAGATGTGTCCCGCCATCCGGAGCTGCGCGCGCTGCTGGACCTTCCGGGAGGCCCCGGGGCCGGGCGTGCCCGCAGCCTGCAGCTCGATTCCTTCCTGCGCAGCGGCACCACCGGTGTGCTGCAACTGGCCGGGCCGGGCCTGTGCACCGGCGCAGCCACCCTGCTGGTCGAGTCCCGGCTTGCACCGCCGCGCATGCTGGTGTTCGGAGCCAACGACTTCAGTGCCGCGCTGCTGCCCGCCGCCAAACCGCTCGGCTACCACGTCACCCTGGTGGATGCCCGGCCGGCCTTTGCCTCCCAAACGCGGTTCCAGGCAGCGGACGAGGTAGTCACCGCCTGGCCCCACCATTACCTCGCAGCAGAAGCTGCGGCAGGACGGGTCGACGCCCGGACGGTGATCTGCGTTCTCACCCACGACCCCAAGTTCGACGTGCCCCTGCTGGAGACCGCGCTCGCCCTGGACGTCGCCTTCATCGGCGCCCTCGGTTCCCGGCGCAGCCACGTCCAACGCGTAAGCGCCCTGCTGGACACCGGCGTCCGCCCCGAACGGATCGCCCAGCTCCACTCACCGCTCGGCCTGGATCTCGGCGCCGTCACACCGGCCGAAGTGGCGGTTTCCGTCCTGGCCGAGGTCATCGCCGCCCGGCATCCGGCAGCTTCCCATCAGCCGTTGCGGGAAACTTCCGGCCCCATCCACCAGGAGCGCGCCGGGAAGCCCGCGCCCACCCACTCGTTGCAGCAGGAGATCGCATGGACATGAACACCATCGAGGCGGTGGTCCCCACCACCGACCCCTCGGAATGGCGCGACGGCGACGCCTGGCTGGCCGGAGGCACAGTCCTCTTCTCCTACGGCAGCTTCGAGTTCGGCGCCCAGCCGTTGAGGCGGCTCCTGGACCTCGGCAACGCCGGCTGGACTCCCGTCACCGTCAGCGATGAAGGGATAGAGCTCGCCGCCACCTGTACTGTCGCGGATCTCTACAGCCTTCCCGGCTCTGCTGCAGCAGCAGGCCGAAGCTGGCCGGCCCTGGACCTGGTCCGGCCGTGCTGCGACTCCTTTGTTGCCTCCTACAAGGTGTGGAACATGTCCACCGTGGGCGGCAACCTGTGCACCTCGCTGCCCGCAGGCCCCGTCATTTCGCTGTGCGCCGGGCTGGACGGCAGGGCCACCATCCTCAGCCCCGGCGGCAGCAGCCGCAGCGTCCCTGTGACGGAATTCGTCACAGGTGACGCAGAGAACTGCCTGGCACCGGGCGAGCTGCTGCGCAGCGTCCACCTCCCGGCGTCGGCCCTTGCGTCCCGGGTGGCGTTCCGCCGCCTGTCGCTGAGCAACCTCGGCAGGTCCGGGGTGCTGTTGATTGGAAGGCTCGACGGCGGAACCCGGCTGGTGCTCACCATCACCGCCGCCACCAAACGGCCCGTGCAGCTGCGCTTCGACGGGCTTCCCGACGCCGACGTGCTGGCCGCCGCGATTTCCGCAGCGGTTCCCAACGACCTTTACCACGACGACATCCACGGCCTGCCGGTCTGGCGCCGGGACATGACATACCGCATGGCCGAGGAAATCCGCGCCGAACTCGCTGCCCCGGAAGGGGCGCACGGCCTCCGGGTTTCCGGCGACTTCTGGCCGCCGAAAGACGGACTTTACGCACAGCAGGAAGGGGCCTGAGCATGGCCATCGAGATCAACGGAGCCGCGGCGGACGCGTCACCCCGCCCCGGGCAGTGCCTGCGCACCTTCCTGCGGGAGCAGGGCAACCTGGGCGTCAAGAAGGGTTGCGACGGCGGCGACTGCGGTGCCTGCACGGTGCATGTGGACGGCACTCCCGTGCACAGCTGCATTTACCCTGCCGTCCGCGCCGAGGGACACGCGGTGACAACCATCGAAGGACTGGCTTCAACTGCCGGCGCCGGAGCGGACCTGCACCCCGTGCAGCAGCAGTTCATGGAGCGGCAGGGCTTCCAGTGCGGGTTCTGCACGGCGGGCATGGTGATGACGGCGGCGACCTTCGACGACGAACAGAAGGAAAACCTGCCCCGCAACCTCAAAGGCAACCTCTGCCGCTGCACCGGATACCGTGCCATCTCCGACGCCGTCTGCGGGCACGCAGGGCACCCCGACCCGAAGGGACAGGGGTCCGGGATCGCCGGGAAAGGCCAGCCGGATCCCGAACCGGGGCAGCTGGGCGACGACGTCCCGGCACCCGCCAGCCGGGCAGTGGTCACCGGCGCCGCCCGCTACACCTTGGACGTCCCGGCAGACCAGCTGCAAGGCCTGCTTCACCTCAAGCTCCTGCGCTCGCCGCATGCCCATGCACGCGTGCTGTCCATCAACACCGATGCTGCACTTAAGGTCCCCGGCGTGGTGGCCGTCTTGACCCACCGGGACGCCCCGGAACAGTTGTTCTCCACCGCGCAGCATGAACTCTTTACGGATGATCCAGATGACACCCGCGTGCTGGATGACGTGGTGAGGTTCCGGGGCCAGCGGGTTGCCGCGGTGGTGGCTGAAACGGTGGCTGGCGCAGAAGCCGGGGTGCGGGCACTTGAGGTGGAGTACGAGGAACTGCCCGCCGTCTTCTCGCCGCAGGATGCGCTGTTGCCCGGAGCGCCGCTGGTGCACGGCGACAAGGACGGGACGGCGTCGCGGATCTCCCGGCCGGACCGGAACGTGGTGGCCGAACTCCATTCGGAGCTCGGAAGCGTGGCCGAAGGCTTTGCGGCAGCGGACTTTATCCACGAGCAGACCTACCGTACCCAGCGCGTCCAGCACGTTGCCCTGGAAACGCACGCAGCCATCGCAGCCGTTGACGAAGAGGGGCGCCTGCAGGTCCGCACATCCAGCCAGGTTCCCTTCCTGGTCCGCCGCACGCTGTGCCGGGTTTTCGGGCTCCCGGAGGAGCAGGTCCACGTAGTGGCCGGCCGCGTCGGCGGCGGCTTTGGCGGCAAGCAGGAAGTACTCACCGAGGACATCGTGGTGCTCGCGGCCCTGAAACTGGGCCGGCCTGTCCAGCTCGAATTGACCAGGACGGAACAGTTCACCGCCACCACCACCCGGCATCCGTTCACCATCAACCTCAAGGCCGGCGCCAGCGTCAACGGAAAACTCACCGCCCTGGAACTCGATGTGCTGACCAACACCGGCGCCTACGGCAACCACGGCCCCGGCGTGATGTTCCACGGCTGCGGCGAATCCTTGAGCGTCTACAACTGTGACAACAAAAAAGTGGACGCCCACGCGATGTACACCAACACGGTGCCGGCCGGGGCGTTCCGCGGCTACGGCCTCAGCCAGATGATCTTTGCGATCGAGTCCGCCATGGACGAGCTTGCCGCCGGCATCGGTATGGACCCGTTCGAGTTCCGCCGCCGGAACATGGTGCGCGAGGGCGACCGGATGCTGTCCACCCAGCCGGAACCCGAGGAGGACGTCCACTACGGCAGCTACGGACTGGATCAATGCCTGAGCCTGGTCCGCGATGCACTGGCCCGCGGCAGGGAACGGTACCGGGCCGCCGGGCTGGACGAACTCGGCCCCGACTGGCTCACCGGGGAGGGAACCGCCCTCTCCATGATCGACACCGTGCCGCCCCGCGGACACTTTGCCCACTCCCGCCTCCGGCTCCTGCCCGACGGGACGTACCAGGCCGACGTCGGTACTGCCGAGTTCGGCAACGGCACCACCACCGTCCACTCCCAACTGGCCGCCACGGCGCTGTCAACGAACGCCACGCGGGTTGTGGTCCGGCAGTCCGATACCGACCTGATCGAACACGATACCGGTGCCTTCGGTTCCGCGGGCACCGTGGTGGCGGGCAAGGCGACCCTCGCCGCAGCCGAGGAACTGGCAGTCCGCATCCGCGCCTTTGCGGCAGGCATCCACCAGACCCAGGCCTCAGCCTGCGTCCTGGACGGCGACACTGTAGTCATCGACGGAACTCCCGTGGCACTGACGGAACTGGCGCAGGCGGCTGCGGATGCCGGCGTCGAACTTGCAGCGGAAGGACGCTGGGGCGGGACGCCGCGGTCCGTGGCGTTCAACGTGCACGGCTTCCGCGTGGCGGTAAACCGGGGCACCGGCGAGCTGAAGATCCTGCAGAGCGTGCAGGCCGCGGACGCCGGTGTGGTGGTGAATCCGCGCCAGTGCCGCGGCCAGATCGAAGGCGGAATAGCCCAGGCCATCGGCGCTGCGCTGTATGAGGAGGTGGTAATTGACGACGCCGGCCGAGTCACCACCGACATCCTGCGGCAGTACCACATCCCTACTTTCGCGGACGTGCCCCGCAGCGAGGTGTACTTCGCGGACACCAACGACAAGATGGGGCCGCTGGGCGCGAAGTCCATGAGCGAAAGCCCCTTCAACCCCGTGGCCCCAGCCTTGGCGAATGCAATCAGGAACGCCACCGGTGTGCGCTTCGCCCAGCTGCCCATCGCGCGCGACAAGATCTACCTGGGACTCAAGGAGGCGGGGCTGGTGCCGAACCTGGAGCATCTCCTGTCCTAGGACGACGCGGGGTCACATAATGCCCCATTAGGCGCGCTCAGCAGGCCTAAAGTAACCCCGCGTTGCATCGTTGCATATAGTCATGGGATGGAACATCGGATTTTAGGCAAGACCGGACGGAACGTGTCCATCGTGGGGCTGGGCACCTGGCAGCTCGGCGCGGACTGGGGCAACGTTGACCCGGCACAGGCGCAGGCCATCCTGGCAGCGTCCGTGGAGGCGGGCGTGAACTTCTTCGACACCGCGGACGTCTACGGCGACGGCAAGAGCGAGCAGGCCATCGGGAAGTTCCTCGCGGACAACCCCGGCCTGGAGATCACGGTGGCCACCAAGATGGGCCGCCGCGTGGACCAGCAGCCGGAGAACTACACCTTGGCCAACTTCCGCCAGTGGGTGGACCGCTCCCGGAAGAACCTGGGCACAGACTCCCTGGACCTGGTCCAGCTGCACTGCCCGCCCACTCCGGTGTACAGCAACGCAGAGGTCTATGACGCCCTGGACACCCTGGTGTCAGAGGGTGCCATCCGCAACTACGGCGTCAGTGTCGAACGCACCGACGAGGCGCTGGAAGCGATCAGCCACCCGGGCACCGCTTCTGTTCAGATCATCCTCAACGCCTTCCGCCTCAAGCCCCTGGACGAGGTCCTTCCCGCGGCAAAGGCAGCAAATGTGGGGATCATCGCCCGCGTGCCGCTCGCCTCGGGGCTGCTCTCCGGCAAGTACTCCAAGGAAACCACGTTCGCCGAGAACGACCACCGGAACTACAACCGCAACGGCGACTCTTTCGACGTCGGCGAAACGTTCTCGGGCGTGGACTATGACCTGGGGCTGAAGGCCGTCAAGGAGTTCGAACAGCTGGTCCCGGCCGGCGCCAGCACGGCTCAGGCCGCGATCGCCTGGATTGCGGCGCAGGATGGCGTCACCAGCGTGATCCCCGGCGCACGCAACGTGGAGCAGGCCACGGCGAATGCCGCCGCGGCAGGTCTCGCGGTTGATGAAGACTTCGACGCCGGCGTCCGCTGGATCTACGACCACTACTTCCGCGAAGTTATCCACCCGCGCTGGTAAGGCGCAGGCCAGGTTCGCCGCCACACGTGACAGGCAGGTGAATGACAGCTTCTTCCGTTAGCACCTTCGTGGAGCGGCTATCCGCCGTGCCTTCTGGTCCGGGGCTTAACAACTTCCTCGATCACAGCGAACCGGCCAATGGGCAGCGGCGGAGCAACCTGGAGCGCTACCTGCAGGAAATGCTGGACCGCGCGCCCAAGGTGCTGCTGTTGGGCGAGGCCCCGGGCTTCCGTGGCATGAGGATCACCGGGGTTCCCTTCACCAACCGCACCATGTTCCAGGGCCCGGCCAACAGTTTTGGGCTGTTCGGTCCGGGAAAGGGTTACGTGTTGCCTCCCGATGCGGCGGGAGTGGCAGCTGAGCCCACCGCCACCGTGATGTGGGAGGTCCTGGCGGAACTGGATTTCCTTCCCCTGCTGTGGAGCGCATGCCCCTGGCACACCCATGTGCCCGGGAAGCCGCAGTCCAACCGCACGCCGAGGACAACTGAAGCCCGGCTTGGAACTGAGTTCCGGCAGACGCTGGTGGAGCTCTTCGGCATCGAAACCGTAGTGGCCGTGGGCAACGTGGCCCATCGCAGCCTGCTTGCCACCGGCATGGACATGCCGAAAGTTAGGCATCCGTCGCATGGCGGGAGGTCCGGCTTCAAGAAGGGACTGGAGGAGTTACTGGCCCTCGACCACGGCGGCTACGAATTCTAGAATTGCTGTGCTGGGACTTTGGCGCCGGGTAAACCCCTGGCCGGGGGCGGCGTCCCCGCGGTCCGTCCCTGTTCGAGCGGATCCGCGGCGGGTGCCATGCAGTCCAGGACACGTTTTTTCCCCGCATTCATCACGGCAACCGCGCTGGTTCTCGCCGCGGTGCTGCCCGCGTGCACGGGTCCCGGTCCGTCGCCGTCATCTACTGCGCCGGCGGCCACTGAACCCCTTGACGTCGCCATGCGGTCCGTCCTCGACCAGGGCGCCACTGCTGTCATTGCGCAAGTCCGGTGGCCTGGCGGGGAATGGTCAAAGGCCTATGGCGTCCGTGATTTGGAGTCCAAACACCCCGCACAACCAGGGGACAGGGTGTCCATAGCCAGCGTCACCAAAACAATGGCCGCGGTGTCGGTCATGAAACTCGTGGAGGATGGCGTGATCGGGCTTGATGACCCTGTCAACGGCATACTGGAAAGCTTCACCACAGTGCTGAAGCCCCCGGGTCCCATCACGGTTCGTCAGCTCCTTGGTCACACGTCCGGGATGCCCCCATACCAGGAGGCAATTTTCAGGACCGTCGACGATATCCTTCCCGCGGCGGAACAGAAGCTGAGCCTGCAGCGGGGCCTTGAACTCACCGGCACGCTGCCGTGGGAGTACGTTGGGAATTTCCGTTATTCAGACTCAAACTACCTGGCTGTTGGCCAGCTTCTGGAGAAGCTGCGAGGCAAGCCTTATGGTGAGGTGCTCCGCGACGACCTCATCAAGCCGCTTGGATTGACCCACACCACTGTCGACGATCCGCTCAATGGGGCTCCCGACATGATCCAGGGCTACATCACGATCAGGGGTCAGCGTGTGGGCGGCGGACCGACTCCGGACCAGCTCGGTTCGCCGGCCCATGGCGTGGTGTCCACCATGCCGGATGTAAATAACTTCCTTGCAGCACTTTTCCGGGGCCAGTTGGTGTCGCACAGTTCGCTGGAGGAGATGAAGAAGACCAGCCGTGTGCCCTCCATTGGGTTAGGCCTATGGAAGTGGCCGCAGGACTGCACCGGGGCTCACAGGTACGGCGGCAGGGGCGGGTACTTGAACTACCGCACCATTGCAACGAGTAGCGCTGACGGCCGGTATCAGGCAACAATTACCATGATGCCCGCGCCCCTGCCATCACCCCTGGAGGACCCAGAGGCTGACAACAAGCGCGACAGATGGAGCGACCAACTGGAATCGGCCCTGCTGGAGACCCTAAACCGGCTCTGCCAATAGACCACCACGTACTAGGCGGTCTCCCAGCCGAGAAGCCGCAACTGGTCCGATGTGTCGATGTCCTCGCCGGTGGACAGGTCACTGCAGTCCACCTCGTCCACCAGTTCCGGATGCGCCCATAGGAAGCCCCGCGCCCCGGCGTCGCCCGCCACAGTTTCTGCCACAGCCCGGCGAAGGCCGGCGTCGATGACCAGCGGATGACCCCGGCGAAACCTGCGGGGCCCGGCAGTGGCTGCCTCGCCGTCGTCGTAGGCTGCCGCGGTGATCCGGCCTGGACGGTGGGCGGCCAGCAGCCGCGCTACCGTCCGCGGCGTCAGGCCTGGCTGGTCCACCAGGGCAACCATCAAATGGTCGCCCGGGTCCGCGCTGGCGTTCCCCAACAGCAACGAACTGCCCATGCCGGACTGCCATTCGTGGTTCACCTCGGTCCGGTAGCGGTCCAGCCCGGCAGCGGCTGCGACGTCCGGAGCCCCGGCCCCAAGCACCACCACAACCTCACGGCAGCCGCCGTCGAGCAGCGCGCCGGCGACGGATTCCACGAGGGGCCTGCCCCGGTAGGGGAGCAGGGCCTTTGGACCGAGCCCCAAGCGGGTACCGGCTCCGGCGGCGAGGACAACCCCTGTCGTCCTGATCTGATGCGCGCTACCCATAGCCTCACCCTAAGTGAGTTTTTGTCCAGATATGCAGGGCTCCCGGCTTGGGAAGTCCGCATATCTGGACAAAAACTTGGGGTTGCGTCCCTTAGGCGTCGCCGCCGGCCCCGCCGGTGGTTCCGGCGTTGACGTCCAGGAGCTTGTAGCGGTCCATGGCGTACGACGGCGTGCCCTCCTCAACGTCACCCCTCGCCGCGAGCAGCTGCAGGGTCTTCACCACAATCGAGTGGGTGTCGTTCTTGAAGAAGCGGCGGGCTGCGGCGCGGGTGTCGGAGAAGCCGAAGCCGTCGGCGCCGAGGGTGGCGAATTCGTGCGGGAGGAACTGGCGGATCTGGTCCGGGACTGCCTTCATGTAGTCCGAGACCGCCACTACCGGGCCCTGCGCATCTGCCAACTGGCGGGCCACAAACGGGACCCGCGCGGATTCGCCGGGGTTCAGGAAGGCTTCCTCTTCGGCGGCGAGGCCGTCGCGGCGCAGTTCGTTCCAGGACGTGACGGACCAGACGTCTGCGGAAACGCCCCAGTCCTCAGCGAGGATCCGCTGGGCCTCAAGTGCCCACGGCACCGACACGCCGGAGGCCAGGATTTGTGCCTTGGGTCCTTCAGTGGCCGACGGCGAGACCCGGTAAATGCCCTTCAACACACCCTCCACATCGAGGTTCTCCGGCTCGCTTGGCTGGGTGATGGGCTCGTTGTACACGGTGAGGTAGTACATGAGGTTCCGGTCTGTTTTGTCTGCTTCGGAGTGCTCCCCGTACATGCGTTCGAGGCCGTCGCGGATGATGTGGCCCATTTCGTAGCCGTAGGCGGGGTCGTAGGTGACCACTGCGGGGTTCGTGGAGGCGAGCAGGGGGGAGTGGCCGTCGGCGTGCTGGAGGCCTTCGCCGGTGAGGGTGGTCCGTCCTGCGGTGGCGCCGATGATGAAGCCGCGGGTCATTTGGTCTGCTGCTGCCCAGAAGGCGTCGCCGGTGCGCTGGAAGCCGAACATGGAGTAGAACACGTAGACCGGGACCAGGGGTACGCCGTGGGTGGCGTAGGCGGTTCCGGCGGCGGTGAACGCTGCCACGGCGCCGGCTTCGTTGATCCCGGGGTGGATCAGCTGGCCCTGCGCGGACTCCTTATAGGCCAGGACCAGGTCCCGGTCCACGGAAAGATAGTTCTGTCCGCCGGGGTTGTAGATCTTGGCGGTGGGGAAGAAGGCGTCCATACCGAAAGTCCGTGATTCGTCCGGCACGATGGGCACAATCCGGTGGCCGAACTTCTTGTCGCGGAGCAGGTCCTTGAGGAGCCGGACAAAGGCCATAGTGGTGGCTGCCTGCTGCTTGCCCGTGCCCCGCTTGGCGACGTCAAAAGTCTTGGCCTCAGGCAGCTCAACGGCCTGGTGGTCCGGCCGGCGTTCGGGGACGGCGCCGCCGAGTGCCCTGCGCCGCTCGTGGAGATAAACAATCTCCGGGGCATCATGGCCGGGATGGAAATACGGCGGGCTGTAAGGATCTTCCTCCAGCCGGGCATCGGAAATCGGAATCCGAAGGTAATCCCTGAATTCCTTGAGGTCGTCCAGGGTGAGTTTCTTCATTTGGTGGGTCGCGTTGCGGCCCTCGAAGTGGGGTCCGAGTCCGTAGCCCTTGACGGTTTTGGCGAGGATGACGGTGGGTTTGCCCTTGAATTCGGTGGCTGCCTTGTACGCGGCGTAGACCTTGCGGTAGTCGTGGCCGCCGCGTTTGAGGTTCCAGATCTGGTCATCGGTCAGGTCCGCGACGAGGTCCTTGGTGGCCGGGTCCTTGCCGAAGAAGTGTTCGCGGACGAACCCGCCGGATTCGGCCTTGTAGGTCTGGTAGTCCCCGTCGGGGGTTTCGTTCATGATCTTCACGAGCGAGCCGTCGGTGTCGCGGGTGAGCAGGTCATCCCATTCCCGGCCCCAGACGACCTTGATCACGTTCCAGCCCGCGCCGCGGAAGAACGCTTCGAGTTCCTGCATGATCTTGCCGTTGCCGCGGACCGGGCCGTCCAGGCGCTGGAGGTTGCAGTTGATCACGAAGTTCAGGTTGTCCAGGTTCTCGTTCGCGGCGAGCTGGAGCAGGCCGCGGGATTCCGGCTCGTCCATTTCCCCGTCGC